>JABMSC010000194.1 GCA_013204685.1 Candidatus Omnitrophota bacterium
TAAGATCTTTTCTGCCCTTCCTGTTTCCACGCCCAGAACAACCCTGTCGGGTTTCATGAAGTCCTCTATCGCGGATCCTTCTCTTAAAAATTCCGGGTTGGATGCAACATCATATTCACATCCGGTCTCGTTGAACATGTCGATCGTATTCTTCACCCATTCACCGGTCTCAACCGGTACAGTGCTTTTCTCCACAACAAGCTTGTAGGAATTCAGGTTTTCCGCTATAACTCTGGAAACTTTTTCGATATTGGTAAGGTCAGCACTTCCGTTTTCTTTTGGAGGCGTACCGACGCAGATAAATATTACCTCGGATGAACTGACGGCCTCTTTAATGTCGGCAGTAAAGCTTAACCGCCCGTCTTCGGTATTCCTTTTTACAAGTTCCTCGAGACCGGGTTCATATATGGGGATGGTTCCCTCACTTAAAAGCTCGACCTTTCCCAGATCATTATCTGCACAGATGACATTGTTGCCCAACTCGGCAAAACAAGTCCCCGTCACCAGCCCCACATATCCAGTACCGATTATAGCCAGTTTCATATTTCAGTCCTTTTTTAATAATATACATTATTTATGCGCTAAATATATTGAAAGAATTATAGCACATTGGCAGGTTGGGGGCAAGGGGAGGATGTGAGTATTCAGGGGTCAGCAGTAGGGAGGTTTAACCCTCCCTACTGCTGAAATACGAAATACGGCCCGTTACAACTTTTTCCAAAATTTATAACGGGTCGTATTTTGAATTTCTGATTTCGAATTTGGCAAGTTAACTGCTATGGGCTCCAAACTAACTTAATATCCCGAGGCTGAAACCCCAGGCGGCCTGCGCTCGTATGAACGGTCGAGTCCTATAGGCAGATCCGGGAATGCTTTTATCTTGAAGACCACCCAGAAAGTATATTCATCCTTCAGGAAATTACTTCCATCAATATCGTAGACAACCTCTACTTCCCAGCAATGAAGATCTCTTGTTATAGAATACTGCTGCTCTTCCACCTTCCGGGTTTCCACATCAAACCGTTCATATATTCCGACTTTCCATTTCGGATTTATCATGTAATTTAGATCCATTATAAGCTGATTACGGTTATCCGGTAACATTTTTTCATAACGATATCCTAGGTCAAAACGCAGAAAATCCCAGGGGCGAATTGAAAGTTCAACGCTGCTGCTTTTTAGCGACTCGTCCTTCGCGTCAATCTCCATATCACCGTCCACCCAGAACCAACTGTAAGGTCTTAGTTCAAGGTCGAATGTGAAATTTCTGAGCTGGGTGTGCCCTTTAAGCCCGTCCCAGCTTTTTTCCATGACGTAAAAGCAATCAGCGCTCATGATAAACCTGGCAAGATCATCAACTACTAGACTATCACCTCTTTGCCTTCTCGTCTGAAGCTTATTTTCAAGCGAGAAACTGACTTTAGTGCTGTGATCAAGAGCATCTATCGAATCCATCTGGTAAAGATCATTGGGATCCACCGTAGGCATACCCTCATAAGAAAAACCGGCACTAGGCGTTATAATGTGCCTCAGCTCGTTGATGTCAAGTTTAAGAAAATTTGTTGCTACATCGTATGTTTTGAAAAATCGCATATAAAGATCTACGCCCGTTCCAAGAATACTTCTTCCAACAGCTTTATTTTCGCCGCCTTTCGCGCTATAAAATGTTCCCCTAAAAGTCCCATACGGGGTAATCTTTAAGGGCCCTAGGGACGCGATCATGGAAATCTTTTGAAAAACATCTAACCTGTTAACCTTTTCGGCAGCACGCTTGTCTTGTTTCCTGTATGCTTTTTTGAATACGGAAGCGGTGTAGTTGGCTTCGTAATAGAGCGGAGTATTCCATAATTGCTGGCTATATACGTCTAGTTTTGCTTCTGGTAATCTCTCTACTACCGTATAAAAATCATTAACCCTCACATTGCCAAGAATGCTGGCCGAATAATTATTATTTGAAGAAACAATAGAACCATAATTTAAGGGAACTCTGTTGGCCTCTTCATATTCATTGTAAAAATAGTCCTTAAGAAAATTTTCATCGGTAACTTTGTTAAACTCGAACATACCCACTGTTCCCGGCTGAAAATCTACACGATGTTTCCACTGAAGTCTTTGTCTGAATACCGCATCTGTACCGTTGGAACGCTCAACCCCATTATCAGAAAATGCCGATTTGTCATATGTTCCGGGCCCGTTCTGATGCACAAAATACATGCGAAAGATACCTGACCCCAGACCAGGCAACCCGAAATCCGCCATGTTGTAATAAATATTCGCACCTTCGGCAAACCCCTTACTGCTCCTGTAATCAAGGAAAATATCAGCCTTACTGTCTCCTCTCAAATAAAACCGCCAGGCCGATAACAGAAAATATCCCCAGTCACTGCTTCTTCCTGGCATAAACTGTACCTTAGCGCGTGATTGTATGTATGGATGGTAGTAATATGGAAGCCACAGCACGGGGACTTTCCCTATATAAAAAGTAACATTTTTCGCTATGACTTTATCATTCGGGAAAACCCTTATTTCGTGAGCCTTTACGCGATAATGCGGAGCGTCAAGATCACAGGTAGTAATAAAACCTTTCTTTAAGAAATATTCATTCTCGCCGATCTTACTGGTTTCATCGGCTTCACCAAACCACGGAAAAGCCTCTACCTTCGCACCGATGACCTCTCCGCGCTCCCTGTCGAAATCATAGCGGATACGTTCCCCTGTAAGAACACCTGCAGGCTGCTCTACCCGGACATTTCCTTCACAAAAAGCCTGCCGGGTCCTGGTATCAACTTCTATTTTATCACAGGTAAGAGTTGTGCTGCCGTGCGTTATGGAAACATTGCCCTCTGCGACTATCCTTCCTTCTCTTTCAAAGAATTCAACCTTATCACCGTCAACAACGATGGATTGTCCCGCAGCGGGGCTCACTCCCCTGTCAAACGCAGGCCTGGGTTCGTAGTCTCCCTCTTCGGGAAACTCTCCCGGCTCTCTGGGTTCGGGAAATTCCTCCCCGATAAGTCCTTCTTCTTCCGGTGCTTTTTCCTCTTCTTCCGGTTCTGTAATTATCCCTTTTGCCCTGAGGCGAGCCCTGCGTTGCGCTTCTTTTTCCGAAATCTTATCCTGATGTATTTTCAGCTTTTCCCGGCGGCGGGCTTCTTTCCCTGCAAGTTTAGCAGCCCGTCTTTCCGCTTTTACTTTCAGATGAGCTTCTCTCTCGGCTGCCTTTTTTGTCTTTCTTCTCTCTATCTGTACCGATTTTTGCGCGATATAACGCTTTTCTTCTATGTCCAGCTGCTTTAAAAAGGCCTGGGCTTCACGATTGTCAGGATCGAGCCGCAGGGCTTTTTTACCACAGTCCCGTGCTTTCTTGAAATTCTTAACCCATCTCTCTTCCCTGGCTTTATTCATTATAGTCGAGACTTTTATAGTGCGTGCCTGGAGAGACTTAAAGGCGGCTTCTTCCTCCTGGCTCATTCCGGCAAATGCTTCCTGAGCACAGATAGAAAACCCGAATAATAGCACTAGGGATACTGTGAATATTGATCGGCTTATTTTTGTGAAAACGGTTTTTCTCATATTATTTTACGGAATTATTAATAATTTTTGACACAGTATACCATAAAATACAATAAAAATAAAAATTATTATTAGAAGCATTCATAGAAGTATACTTTAGCCGATACTTTATGTGGAACAAACCCTGTTACGCCCCTGCCGCTTTGCTTTATACAAAGTCATATCCGCTTTATCTATTAACGCGCCAATTTCTTTACCATCTTTAGGATATGTAGCGACACCGATACTGACCGTTGCCCGTATTTCTTCATCAAAAACTTTGATGCTTTCGTTTTCAATAGACTTACGCAGACGTTCTGCTACTGTTGAGGCCAAAGCTTTTGTCGTATCAGGGAGTATTACACAAAATTCTTCCCCTCCGTACCTTGCGATCATATCAACTTCCCTGACCGCGTTCTTTAATCTTTCGGCTATTCTTTTTAATACTCCATCGCCTACCAGGTGGCCGTATTTATCGTTGCACTGTTTAAAATGATCCACATCGATCATGGCCAGAGAAAATGTAAGCCCGAGACGGCCGGCCCTGTCAACCTCTTCTTCCAGCCGGTTCATCATATAACGGCGCAGATATACTTCAGTAAGGCCGTCTATTATTGATAATTCCTGAACACGTTCGTATAGCTCCACCTTTCTGAATTCAAGGGCTACCTGCGGGGTAAGTATGCCAAACCTTCCGTAACTTGGTCTGGAGGCTCCCTCTATCGCTACTATCGCACAAAGTTTATCGGCAACAAAAAGCGGAAAGACCATAAATGTCTCTGCGGTGACGCCAAGCGAGTCAAAGAGCTCCCCCTCATTGGCCTTTTCGAGGAAGAACGGTTTAAAATCCCGCTTCTTCGAAGTCTCAATGACTTTCGCGTAATCGAGTCCCCCTTCACTGCGGCCGGCATACTCTTCAGCTCCTACACTCTTTGATATCCCCCGGTTAAACTTACCATTGCTGAACACCAAAAGATGTGCAGTTTGGAACCTGAAGTTCTCCTCCAGAAAACCAAACAGCTCCTCTAAAAGATCGTCGAACTTGAGTACCGGAGCAAGGGTTTTTGTGATCTCATAAAGGCGGGTTATACGGCTTAATTCGTTCTCAATTTTCCTTCCCCTGCGGTTTATCGCTTCGAGTTCATTGACTATTGCGTTATACCTGCGCTGCCGGCCCTGACTGTCAGATCTGTGATACCGGGCAAAAGTCATATATAGGTATTTGGACATGTAGCTGCCGCCGGCAACAGCTCCCAGAAGCGCCATGAGAACGATCGTATCGATCACATTCAACGCCCCTATAGCGTTGTAGAACACAAAAAACGCCAGGTTGATCAAGAATAGCACTACTGTCTGACGCAGGGTCTGTACGAAGGGTGCGACGATGAATAACAGTGGTATCATAAAAAGAAAAAGATACTCATCCCCATGTGGAAACTTATAACACCACCAGCTGGTAAATATAAGAATAAGGTTCAGACAATAAATAATTAGAGCTTTTATTTTGAGCATACCCGGTTCTTTCCTTTTTCTTTAGCTTTATACAAGCATCTATCCGATTCCCAGATCATGTCTTCTCTCAATTTGGCATCTTCAGGGAATACGGCGATTCCGGCAGAAACAGTAACCGAACATTTCTCCCTTCGTATAATTACGGGTGTATTCTGTATCTCTTCCCGGATCTCATTCGCCAGATCAATGGCCTTTTTCCTGTCATAATTAAGAGCCAGGAATACAAATTCTTCCCCGCCATATCTTGCCACTATATCCCCGGCGGAAGTTTTGGACCTCAGTATTTTTCCGATATTCTTAAGAACGGCGTCACCTGATATATGTCCGTGTTCATCATTAAATTCCTTAAAATTGTCGATATCCAGCATTAGAAGAGCAAAGGTGCCGTCACTGCGAAGAGCTCTTTTAACTTCAGCTTCCAGGCGTTCCATAAAATAGCGATGCACATAAAGTCCCGTTAAGCTATCCCGTATTGCAAGTTCTTCCGTCTGACGGTAAAGCCTCGCATTTTCAAGAGCAACAGCTGCAAGCCCGCCTATGATATCCAGAATACGCAGTTCATACTGCCCGAATTCTGAGGCATGCGGTGAATCCACTCTCAGGATACCCAGCACGTTGCTTTCAACTATCAGGGGATTGATTATGAGAGATACCGCATCGTCTTTCTTTTCATTCACGCCAAGTGAAAACCTGAAATCCTTCGTCACATCCTTAACAAGAAGACTTTTCATGTTCTTTAGAACCCACTTATCGAACATTCCCCCGTTCTTGCTCTCAAATGCCTTGCGCCCATCCTTCTTAACCGCGCATGAAAGGTTTAAATCCATGCGGGAATTATCGACCGTAAAAAGCAAAACCCGGCTGTCCGATTTGAAAATTGAAGATGTTTCCTCGGCCACTATTTTTATGATCTCATCACTTGAGAGGGACAGACTTAAACTGTCGGCAATATTCTTCAGTTTCAGAAGGCTCCCTATTTTTTCACCCATAGCCGAAACTTCAGCTGATCTGCTTTTTACATGGTTCTCTATAAGATTGGTATCTTCAGCAACTTTTTCGACGGTAATCGTATATTTCTGATTGGATAAACTCATCTTCCTCGAAGCGTAATATCCGACGATACTGCTCACAAAGAAAGCCATGATAAGGACACTGTAATAATACGGATCCAGATCCGTTATGGGTCTATAAAGAAAGATCATAGCTATCAAAAAAGATGCTAACCCGCCAAATACCCCGAGTATGCTCCAGAAAAGCATTACTGTGGTGCTTATCAGGATGATAATGCTGATGGCTATGAATTCAAGATGCTGGACATGGTTCCCCAAAACAGGAAGCAACTTGTTGAAACTATACAACAGTCCTGCAAAAAGGATAATTGAAACAGGTATGAAGAGATTCCTTTTAGTAAAAGGATTCATGAAAGGGATCCTGAAAAATTTGTTTTTCTTTCATCTTTGAAGCGAAAACAAACCGCAAAACACACAGATCAGACAATTGTTTTTTCGGTCGCCTTATCAAAGAAGTGCACTTTACTCATATCAAAAGCTAGATCCATATCCTGGTTTATCTGAGGATTGGCATCTCCGGCAACACGAGCAACTAAAACATGCTTCCCCGTATTCATGTGAATATATACCTCTGAACCCAGATGTTCAACTACCTCACATGTCATTGTAACAATATTTTCCGGGGGCGCTTCCGAAACAAAAAGCTTGTCATATATATCTTCGCTTCTCACTCCGAGTATCACTCGTTCATTAATGTAATCTTCAAGGGAATCATACACCGCCTCAACCAGCCTTACACGGAAATTTCCTTCATCAAAATACAGCATTGAATCCTTCTTGATGATCTTTCCTTCCAAAAAGTTCATCGGTGGAGCTCCGATAAAACTGGCCACGAATTTGTTGACAGGGGAATTATATACA
>JABMSC010000195.1 GCA_013204685.1 Candidatus Omnitrophota bacterium
ATTAAGTTCAAGGTTAAAAAGATAAAAGGGCCCGAAGATGAAGAAGGAGGCGAAGCCGTTGCTGGAGAAGCCGCAGCAGCTCCTGCCGGAGCCGGCAAAGCACCGGCTGAAGGCGCTCAACCAGCTGCAGGTGCTCAACCAGCCGCAGATGAGGGTGAGAAAAAGGGACCGAAGAAAGAAAGGGAAAAAAAATAAAGCAGTTTTATCCCGGGTGGCTGACCTAACGTAAGGAATAAGATGATCTCATTTGAAGACTTTAAGAAACTTGATCTAAGAATAGCTGAAATTATTGACGTGAAAGAACATCCCGATGCGGATAAATTATATGTTATTCAGGTCAAGCTTGGTGAAGAGTCCAAACAAATAATAGCCGGGATTAGGGCACATTATTCTACGGATGAGCTTATCGGAAAAAAAATAGTATTGGTCAACAACCTGGAACCCGCTACCATCAGGGGCGAAGAATCCAACGGTATGCTTCTTGTTGCCAGCGACGGAGATGATCTGGCTATTCTTATGCCGGAGAAGGATATCCCGTCAGGCGCGCAAATTAGATAAAAGGAGCCCAGGGCCCACGGGTTTGTGCCGGGTTCTGGGTTCTGTGTGCTGAGTATCATTCAAAACACACCCAGTACTCAGCACCCCCCGTTAAAAATTCCAAAGGAATTTCTAACGGGATGGGCAGCACACTCCTACTAGTTACCCACACTTGTTATGAAACCAGTCTCAGCACAAACAATGTCCGAGATCGATAAAAGAGCACAGGAAGAGTACGGCATTCCGCAAACTGTTCTTATGGAGAATGCCGGGCGTTCTACCGCAGAAGTTATTATGGATGATTTTCCTTCTCTTCGGCGAGAGAAAATTGCCTGTTTTTGCGGCAAGGGGAATAACGGCGGGGATGGTTTTGTTGCAGGAAGGCATTTGGCCGGCAAAGATCCGGAGAGGTTAACGGTATATGTTATGGACCCGGGAGACATCAAAAGCAGTGCTGCTTTGGATAATCTCAAGATGATCCGGAAAATGGATCTGGATATAAGACCGATGGAAGACTTCCTCAGGCCCTCAGGAAAAGAAACTGATTTTACCATTGCTGTCGATTCTATCTTTGGAACCGGGTTTAAAGGGGACTTGCCGGAAGAATGCGCACAAGCGAGCCGCATATTAAAGACATGTAAAATGAGGATTTACGCAATTGACGTACCTTCAGGCCTGGATGCAACAACAGGCGCGGCATCAAAAGACTGTTTTAAAGCTTCAAAAACCATTACCTTTGGTTTACCGAAACAGGGGTTTTATGCCGGAAGAGGACCGGATTTTTGCGGCGAAGTGGTTATCAGGGATATAGGATTTCCTGAGGAGCTGTTGGAGGAGTATCAGTGATTTGGGTGCTGGGTTCTGTGTGCTGAGTACCGGGTATAATGTGACGCTCAGCACGCAGCACCGAGCACCCAGCACTATGAACATACCCAAGTTGCCTTTTAACGCTTTATATGCTATATTTTCCCTATCATGAAAAAAGTAAAAGTACACTTAGGTAAAAGAAGTTATGACGTTGAGATAGGATCGGGCGCAGCAGCTAAACTGCCTGGCCTGATCAAAAAAATGGGTTTTACGGGGCCTGTTGTTGTCATAACGGATAAAACGGTTAACACCAAAACTTCTCACATAACGAGACCAATTCTTAACAAACTGAAAAACGATGTTGTAAAGATCGTCGTCCCCGCTACGGAACAGTCCAAGTCACTTAGGGTTTTCAGGGACACAATACAGAAAATAAGCAAAAAAACAAAGACGCATAAGCCTTTGATAGTGGCCCTGGGCGGTGGTGTGGTCGGAGACCTTGCGGGCTTTGTCGCTGCAACCTACAGGAGAGGTGTCCCGCTTATACAATTGCCTACCACGCTTCTGGCACAGGTGGATTCCTCTGTAGGAGGGAAGGCGGGGGTTGATCTCCCCGAGGCCAAGAACCTGGTAGGCGCTTTTTATCAGCCGAAGGCTGTTCTCGTGGACACGGATCTTCTTAAGACACTTCCAGCCCGTCAGATCAAAAACGGTATGGCAGAAGTGATAAAATATGCAGTTATCAAGGATAGCAGTTTTTTCAAGTTTCTCGAGGAGAATATTGCGGGAGCTATTCTCCTGAAAAAAGATACAATGGAAAAGATAATCCGTAAATGTGTGTCGATAAAAGCGGGTATAGTCGAAAAAGACGAACTGGACGATAAGGATATCCGGGTGATCCTGAATTACGGCCACACTTTAGGCCATGCCGTAGAGGCGGCTAGCGGCTACTCGAAGCTTTACAATCATGGTGAGTCCATAGCCGTGGGCATGATCCTCGCGGGTGAAATAGCCTTCCGGCTTGAGATGCTCTCTTCAAAGGATCTGGAGAGGATGAAAAAGCTTATTAAGAAAACAGTGCTTCCTGTCAGGATCAAGGGAGTATCTCTTAAAAAGATCATCAATTCATGCGGATACGATAAAAAGTTCATTGCCGGATCCAATCGTTTTGTTCTGCCTAAAAGAATGGGTTCTGTAGAAGTTGTTGAAGGCATTCCCGACATCTTGGTCCATACAGTGCTTAGGCAGTATCTGGGGTGATCTAGTACGGCGTACGGTGTGGGTGTTGGTTTTTAAATTCGAAATCAGAAATACGAAATACTACCCGTTACAAATTCCGAAGGAATTTCTAACGGGACAGGCAGCACAATCATTAGCGAGCTAAGAGATAATATATTATGACACCATCTACAATAAACGTTCGAACCTCTAAAAAAAATCAACTGATCGACATTACTTCTGAAGTTGAGTCCATCGTGCGTTCAAGCAAAATATCCGGCGGAGTTTGCTATGTGTACGTTCCTCATACCACAGCGGCTGTTACCATAAATGAGAATGCTGACCCCGACGTGCGGGACGATATAATTAAGGGGCTTGAGGCGATAGTTCCTTATGATCTTGATTATGATCATGCCGAGGGGAATTCGCCGGCGCATATCAAGTCTTCCATTATCGGGATAACCGAAAGTGTTTTCATCGAGAATTCAAGCCTGGTCTTGGGAACATGGCAGGGTATATATTTTTGTGAATTTGATGGCCCCAGGGCGAGGAAAGTATACGTGAAAGTGGTAGGAAGATCATAGGATATAGGGTGCAAGGATAAACTCGAATTTCGATATTCGGATTTCGTATTTTTAATTAAAAATTGGGATACATGATGTCAAAACATATAATAGAATTAAGAGTGCGATATGCCGAAACCGACCAGATGGGGGTTGTGTATTACTCCAATTATCTGGTTTGGTTTGAAGCGGCAAGAACAGAATTTTTTCGGGAAAGAGGAATAGTATACAGAGAAATAGAGGAAAACGAAAAAATTTACCTTCCTGTTACCGAAGCATATTGCAGGTACAGGGCCCCCTTACGATATGACGACAAGGTGGAAATAACAACAGAACTGACCGACGTTGGGCCTACCCGTATAACATTCGAGTATGAAGTAAAGTCTGAAGGAAAGTTAACAGCGACAGGAAAGACCAAACACGCATTTGTCAACTCAGAAGGGACTCCCATCCGCATTCCGGATCATATCAAGAAAGCAATTGCTATCAGTTCATAGCTCGCGAGTAATTGTGCTGCCTGTCCCGTTAGAAATTCCTTCGGAATTTGTAACGGGGAGTTCTGAGTTCTGTGTAGCTGAGTAGTGTGTCCCCAAGGGACACGACCCCAACATACCTCATCTCAAAACAAGGTGAGCAACAAGGAGGGCGAGCTAACTACACCGAACTACGAACAACGAACTACGAACTCATTCTGTGAACTGTGAACTTACCCATGAGCCACGTGCTGATCATTTCAACCTCAACTCAACTTCGTCATTTCCGGAAGATAAAGTTACAGTATCGGGCAGGATCCTGACAACGGAAAAACCGCTGATAGCAGCACCTTCGGCTACTATACTGCCGTTTATTATGGCCTGGGGATGGGAGGGGGAATACATAATACCGTTCAAAACGGGAAGTTTATGTTTGTTGATGGCCGGGGAAGTTTTTGTAAACCCGAACGGTCTAGCCGGCTCTGCAGCATTACCATAAGATGTGATCGCAGAAGCGGTGCTTTCTTTGGAAGCGCCCGGTGTGTACTTTCCGGAAGAATGTCTCAAGAAATTCGTTAAACTTAAGATCGCGACAAGCAGTATCACGCCGAATACCACAATGGAGATAAGAGCAAAGGTGCGGGAGGAGGTTTTAGACTTTTCCCCGCGCGCAGAGTCATCACCTACCAGGTTGATCCTCAGCGGGGCATCATCCCCTTGAGTGGCTGTTTCCAGCAGAGTGCGTTTTTTCTGGGCTTTTTTCAATGCGTCGGTTATTATACTCATTTTATGCCATGGCAAAAGTAAGCCGCCCCTTGATCTCTTCAATGCTTTGGTCAACGATATTTTGTCCTATATGGTCGCTTTCCTTGACGAACCCCAACAGAAGCGATTTGTCGCACACCAGATTAATGACTCTGGGGATCCCTTGAGTGAATTCAAAAATGGGTTCTATTGTTTCCGGTTCAAAGGTTAGCTTTCTCGGAGAACCCGCCACGTGCAGCCGGTGTTCAATATATTTATGTACTTCGTTTTTCTCCAGGGCTTTAAGGTGGAACTGGACGCTTATTCTCTGCTTCAGCTGAACAAGTTTCGGGGAGTCCAGTTTGTCCTGAAGCTGGGGTTGCCCTACCAGAACTATCTGCAGGAGCTTTTCTTTATTTGTTTCGAGGTTTGAAAGCATTCTTATGCTTTCGAGAGTGGTGAAACGAAGATTTTGGGCTTCGTCTATGATCAAAACAGCGTTATTGCCCCGCGACAGTTGTTCTAAGAGGAATTCGTTCAATTGGCGTATAAGGACTACTTTGCTTCGCCTCTTCGGGGTTAGTCCGAAATCGGTCAATATTGCTTCCAGAAGCTGGCTTTCAGGGAGGAAGGAATTGAAGATAAGAGAAGTTTTGATCTCATTCCCGATCTGGTTCAGCAAAGCTTTGCATAAAGTGGTCTTACCGGAACCGACTTCACCGGTTACTGCGATAAAACCCTTTTTTTGATTGATGCCGTACATTAAGTGATTTAATGCTTCTCTGTGGGTATGACTCAGGTAAAGGAAATCAGGATCACTCGTGACATTAAAAGGATTTTCTTTTAGACCATAAAATTTACGATACATGGTGGGAAATTACCTCCATATCATAGTATTATACGCTAAAAACATCATATGTAAAGTGAAAAACAAGGAAGTAGGGCAGAGCGGGACATCGGGACATCGGGTTATCGGTGCATCAAGAGGGTATCCGGATACCCTGATACCCTATCCCCCCCATGCCTAAAAAAACTTGCCTTTATCCCGACACTCATGTATATTATAGCTACTATGATATGGGGCGGTATAGATCAAAGAAAATTTCCAAGGATAAGCTACAGATGCCTTATAAAGGTTTCAAGCAGTGATGGTGCGAATGTCATTGAAACGTTTACTGAGAATATCGGAGTTGGAGGGATTTGTGTGTCTCTGGATACGGATCTTGGCTTGTTCAAAGACGTTGATCTTGACATTTTCCTGAAAGAAAAGGGGAAACCGATCATCAGTAAGGGGACAACCGTGTGGATCGTAAAACGCCACCCGACATTCCAGGGTGAAAAAACAGTATTCGATACCGGGATAGAATTCAGAGAAATATCAGAAAAAGACAAGGTAAAGGTATCCCAATTAGTTGATAGTTTAATCAAGTCGGACTCTTGACATTGAAAAAGCTGCATGATATACTTCAATAAATCGCAATCGGGTATAACTTATATAATAACATACAAATATAATATGGAGGTGAGGGGCATATGCAGAGAATGGTAAAAATTCTGTTTATTGCAGTTATCGTTATCACCATGCTGGGAATGAACACTCAGTCGTATGCACAGGACCCTGCAAGGAAGCTCGGAAGAGGCCTTGTTAATATAGTAACCGGCTGGATAGAATTGCCTAGAAACATCTATGATACGGCTGTTGAGGAGAATGTTTTAACCGGGATAACAGTGGGGCTGACAAAAGGTGTAGGCATGACAGTTGTCCGGACAGCTGCCGGGGTTTACGAGACAGTGACTTTTCCTTTTCCTATACCCGAGAATTACCAGCCTGTTCTTGAGCCTGAATTTGTATTTAGCGAATGATCTTTTAATTGATTTGATTTAAGCATAGATAAAAAGGGAACGGTGATTTCGTTCCCTTTTTATCATACGATCTTTAATTTGCAGGAAACACAAAATACTGAAAACGGAGGATTGTTAATGACGACCGAAGAGAAAAGAAGATTTGTACGTTTCAATGTAGCCATGAATGCAGTATGCAATAAGAACGGAGCTTTAAAGAGATTTAAGATCAGCAACTTCAGCAGAGAAGGTGTAGGCGTTTCGAGCTGGGATCTTTTGAAGGAAGGAGAAGAGATTGAAACGGAAATGATGATCCCCGGAGACAATGTGCCTGTGGTTTTTAAAGGAAAAATTGCATGGTCAAGCGGTGCGGTGTCTGACAGCGAGCAGTATAAAGGCGGAATAAAGTTTACGGAGATAAATAACCATGATAGAAGCCGGGTTCTTGAACATGTTTATCAGAATTGGATAATGCCCGACAATGCGGATGTAAGATAAAAAGATGGAGGAGATATGGTGGCTAAAGAAGAAAAAAAGGAACAGGAAAAGGAACAGGAACAGGTAGAAGACACTGATAAAGAAGAGAAGAAAGAAGCGGCAGCTCCCGCAGAAGAGGCGCAAGCGGAAGCTCCGGAAGAAAGCGCGAAAGAAGAAGTAGCGCCGGCCGAAGCGGAAGAAAAGAAAGAAGAAGC
>JABMSC010000196.1 GCA_013204685.1 Candidatus Omnitrophota bacterium
CTCCGGTAATATCTCTCCATCATGTCTATTGGCCCAGAGATCTCGGTAATCCTTAAGCTTAAAGGACTTGTCCCGGTACTCACTTCCGCATAATATATCTCGCATGGCTTCGGGGCTCTTATCTTTTTCTTGCTTGAATTTGCCTCTCGTGTTGCGGTTCCTGGGAGCGAGTGGTGTGGCATTAGACACATCCGCCGCCCCGGCAGCCGGCTCGAACGTTTTCTTAATCACGTAAGTCACCGATCGCACCGTACCGAGCTTATTGGTGTGTGTTCCGGAATCGAATTTATTGATTAAAGAAAAACCATTCTGCTGCAATAACTGTTCAAAAGATTGTGATGTAAAATGATAATAGTGATGAAGTAAATCAAGGGCAGGGATCTCGTTATCGGTAAAATTTGGAATTCTAATAATAGCAACGCCATCTGGTCTTAAAATTTTGTGTATTTTTTGTAACGCAAGATGAGGGCTCGGTACATGTTCCATTGTGCAATACGATAGCACGGCGTCATACCGTTCGGAGTCTAGTTCTACACTATTAAATTCACCTTGATGTACCTGTAACCCTTTCTTTCTAGCTTCTCTAACAGCGCGGTTTGACATGTCTACCCCTTCGACATCCCAGCCTCTCCTCTTGGCTTCTTCCAGTATTCTGCTCTGGCCAAAACCAACCTCCAGGACTCTCCCTTTTTCAGGATGGAAGCGTTCTAATTCATCGATCCTAACTCTTTGAACCATCTTATCTGTTTCAGGCGCATGCGCCTGTCCTGCCAGTCGTGATAAATCGTCAGGGCTGCTATGATATTCAGGGCATTCATAGATCTTGCCGATTTCCTTCACTCTCGGTCTTTTATATAACCATTTTAAGTGACAGTGTGGGCATGCGGCAATGGGGCATTCTATAGGTCCTCTCTCGCCTTTTATTATGATTTTTCCTATGAAAGTTTTTTCTGTAGGACTGCATACCTCACATCGATCGATTATTTCAAAGTTATTCGCGTCAAGAGCCGGTATCCATGTGCTGTTGCCATCTTCCCTGTAGTCACACAAAGTAGGCAGATCATGTAATGATTTGATGAACTTTATTTTCTCCATCACCATATCTGTCGGCTTTCTTTTGTGTGTTTTCATTGCTGCCGGTATAAAAATATTCTCTAATATGTCATGTCCAAATGGAAGCAAACGCCTATAGTATGCCGGGTTGAAATACTCTGGCGAAATTCTAACGGAAGGCACTCCAAAAACAGAGGCAAGGCGTTCACCGTGAGAAACATACCCGATAAAGGAATTCGTGTTCGCGATCATGGTTGCATGCTCAATCATGCCAAAACGTACTGTGTAGGCGTCGGATGTGGTTCCGGATAATGCCTTCTGGTTCTCTTCTCGTATCTCCACCCTCCCCTTGTAATTTTTCTTTAGCCTTCCGTGGTTGGCTATAACGTGTTGTAAAGCATAACGTGGAGTTACTTCCGTGTCATCAATATAAATTTTTGATTCCGCCTCATAAAATTCTCCAATCGGGATTTCTTCAGGGGCGTCAGTGTCTTTTTCTTTTAAAAATATCTGAGTGACTGTTTTGCCCTTTTTTTGCAGTTCTTCCACGATGCATAAGTTTCGTATTTCCTCATATAGCACAGGTCCCCTGTCTAGCACAGGAACAACATCTTCTTCGATCAAACTCAAGGCAAGCTTTTTTTCAAAATTAGTCTTTAGGGCCTTTTTGTAATTGCCTCCCACTCCAAGGCTAAGCATGGTAGTGAAGCGGCTGTCAAGTTGATATGTGGTTAGCATTTTCTGTATCTTATCTACTGTAGAATCTTTGGGCCATAAAGCAGGATATATAGTTGAATACTCTTCGGGGCCAAACACATCCCTCAAATGTTTATTATATTTGACGCCAAGGTTATCGATACTTTCTATGTCGCCTCCAGCTTCTTCAAGTTCTTTGTCTGTAATTTCATAAGTAAAATAGAGATGCGATTGAGGAGATTTGGCCAGTGGGATAGTTCCGGTCTGAGAGATCCTTGTGTCGGTATCCCACACAAGAAACTCATCAGGGTTGAGTCCTTTCGATCGCCGCTCAATAAAACGGGCTATTCTAGCGTTTGATCTGTAACGATCTTCAAGCTGCCCTTTTCTCGAGTATTCTATGGCTTTGTCATTTATAATGGTGATTTTGTCTTTTAGGCCATCCAATAAATCTGTCATGCTTCCCGTAGAATCAAGAAAAATAATCTCGGCATCGGGAAAATATTTTAATGCGGCCTGAATTGTGATAGTTGAGAAAAATATGTCAAAACCTAGGGTAATCCTTGAAGGAATAAATATTTTTTTAATTTTTGAACGCTGCACAACATTCCTAAAATTTCTTGGTGCGCGTATTGCTTCGATCGAACCAAAAATATCAGCTTCATTCTTAATTCCACAGCTATCATACCATTCGTCTAATTCCTTAACAGCTTTTCTGGCATGCATAGCCACGCGAGTGTTTATGATATAAAGTATCTCTTTTTCTCTACTGCCACCGCAATACCAGAGAGGTTCGATAATTTTTGCGTATAGCGGCTCTTTAGCGTTTTTAGCAATATCGTAATCAGTATGAAACCCTATTTTCGAGATAATATCTACGGCAGGTAAAAGCACACCGCCATTATCCGTAAAGCATTGCATGAACGCATCAGCAGCATCGTGTGCATAGCGTTTTGCCGCTTTTTGCGTAAGCTGTCCGCTGTCAATCAACCTGACAACGTCAGCATAATTTTTGGAAGCATTATCATAGAAAGGCGATAATTCTGCTTTATGGATCACCTTAGCACGATTGGAGGCTTTGTTATCGACTTCTTTTTCTGGGCATACTTGTATTTCTAGCTCACCAGTTTGAGGGAACGTTGCAATATACGACCTTGGCTCCCCCTCCCCTACAACCCACCATCTCATATGCCAGGTGTTGCCTATTAGAGATGTTCCCAATGCACAGGGTGCGAATGGCCCATAGGTTGATTCCGGAAATAGATCTTGCGATTCTTCATCTTGCGATTCTTCTATTCGCGCCCTGAGGTCTATATCGGCAAGTGTCATGCCATCGGGGATCAGTTTTTCCAGCAAGGCCTTGGTGAAGAACCTGATTCTTTCCTCGTCCCAATCTCCCAGTATGTCGCCTATCGCTATGCCAAGACTATGGGCAGGGGCTTGCGGAGTGATTTGCGGTGCAGA
>JABMSC010000197.1 GCA_013204685.1 Candidatus Omnitrophota bacterium
ATTAACTTCTTCCGCGATCGACGATTGCAAGTCAGGTGACAGGTTAGCGTCCAATAATGCCAGCAGGGATGTCCAGATATTACTTATGCCTAACTTGAAAATAAGCAAAGAAATGAGAATTATTATCGATCCCTCGATATGGGGTATTTTTCTATACGCAAGCAATATGCCCGCCAAAACAACCAATGACGTAAAAACATCTAAAAAAGACTCATTCGCGTTAGCGATAAGTGATTGGGAATTAATCAGTTCCCCTACATATTTTTCCCTTTTAGCTATAACAAGGGCCACGATAACAGATATCGCGCTTACAATGACCGGCAAGGCCGGAAAGTTACTAACCTGTGCAATGTAGAAAAATTTATGAAGACCATCTTTAAATATCACAACTCCAGCCCATACTATAAGCGCGCCAATTATCAAACTTACAAAGGTTTCAGCTTTATACAGACCATATGGAAATTTCGTGGTCTTTTTCCTTGAAGCCAGCCATAAACCAAACCCGGAGGCAAAAATAGCCAATAGATCGGCACCACTGTGAAAAGCATCCGCCATCAATATCTTTGAGTCGCAAAAATAACCTACAAGCCCCTTTGCTATGGCTAAAAGAAGAGTGACAAAAGCCGCGGCAAAAGCCGTTCTCTGACCTTTCAGCAATCGTTCAATCTTTTCCGAACGTTGTTTCATATATCGGTACATCCTCCTTATTTTTCGTCAGGAAACTTCCGTGTCATAAACGCACCGCAACGGGGACATTTCACCTTGAAACATGGGACAGCCGGCTGATGAGGAACTTTTATCCCGCAATTCGGACAGATACAACTGGTAGGCGGCATTCCCGCGCCAAAACCTCTGCCTCCTCGACCTCTTCCACCTCTTTTTCCTACCCTTCCAAAACCAAACGACATTTTATTCCTCCTACTAAACTATTACAAATTTATATTTTTCTCACGTAGAAATTCTGGTCTCGGTAACGTACTCTTCGCAAAGCTCTTTCTGCTATCAGAGTTTCTACTATATTCCAATCTGCTTTGGCTTTATTCAATAACTCAACCACTGCTTCTTCCTTCATCGGATGCACCGACGTGATGCTTAAGAGGTCCTGTTTCACGTCCCCGGTAAAAGCAAAAGCGTTCCCCTCATATCCTATCAAATATTCGGTATCTATGGCCTTATTAACAAAAATCTGGTATGCCCTGTTAATAGTATTTTCGTCCGGCGGCCTTACCTCTTTTTCAGTCGGCGGGCGCGTGGGTATGGAAATATAACTTTTAGGAGATTTTAACCCGGATATGAAATCCGCTGTTCTTTTTATCTCCTCCTCACCATCGTTAACACCCTCAACCAGCATAGTTTCCGTTGCCAGAGTTCCCGTAAACATATCTGAAAATTCTGATATACCTCTTAGTATATTTTTAAGCTTTAAAGATCTATATGGCCGGTTTACCTTACGCCATATATCTTCACTGACAGCGTCGATCTTCACGGAAACCCAATCCGCCCGGCATAGGTCATCTTTAACGGACTTTCCCCATACAAGAGAAGCGTTTGTTATGACCGCGACCTTGATACCAAACGGTTTAAGCGTTTCTATTTCCCTGCCAAGGTTGATATCCAAAGTAGGTTCTCCATCCGAAACAAAAGTAAGATAATCTATGGCCTCGTCTTCATCTCTGGCTTTAGAGATCCTCTTCCCCACTTCACGTAAAATATCATCAACCTTATAAAACTCTTTTCTCTCTACTATCATGTCCTGCGTACGACCGACCTGGCAGTAAATACAGGAATATGTACAGCTCTTTGGCGGAATATTGTTTATTCCCAAACTCTGCCCCAAACGCCTTGAAGGAACCGGCCCGAATGCTATTAGTTTCGACGTATCTCCCATATTATCTTAAACCTTCATCGATTGTTCCATCCGGCAACATGTTGTCAGGATGATAAACACCGTTTTCTTCCAGATTTTTTCTTATACATTTTGGATTGTCTCGCCAACAATATTTTTCAATCCATCTTTTATCTAATTTACCCTGTTCATAAAACCGTTTAAGCGGACAAACATTAAACCATTTACAACTTTTCTCATAATTCATATTTTCAAATTGAAAAAATCTTATTTTTTATCAGCGATTAAGATCCAATGGCATTTATCTTCATATTTTTTGATCTTATACCCATTGCGATTAAGCCAGCTTTCCGCCTCATCCCTTCCTATGAACGAACTTTCATGTTTGTGTCCTTCATGGGCGTGAATAAGATTCACGATCTTCATTCCCTCTTTATTGAAATCAGCCAGAACAAGTTTCCCTTTTTGAGATAAAACCCTATCAACCTCAGAAAAGATTCCTTCAATATCATCCATGTGGTGCAATGCTTCTACAATAAAAACATTATTGAAACTGTTCTCACCAAACTCAAGCAAATATGCATCCATAACATAAAGTTCCGCCTTAGAAAGCAAGTTCTCATAAGCAAGATTTAATGCCGTTATCCGCAGCATTTCCTCCTTATTATCTACGGAAGTAAAGCTGTACCCTGCTTTCGCCAGAGAAAGTGCCATTATCCCTTTGCCGGAACCAACGTCTAAAATGTTCCCTTGTAATGGTCCTGTCTTTTTAAGAATAAATTCCCGGCTTTTCAGGAAATCTAAACCTTTTTCTTTATAAAGGATCCGCCTTTCATTGAAAAGCTTATGATTATCTTCTGCTTGTTTACCCGTTAATGCCGGCGCATACTTCATATTGACTATACCTCAAATACTTTCCCGGCGGCTACAGTGATATAATTTCCCCCGAATTCTTCCCTGAAAATCTTCGCGGCCTCATCACCGCTGCAGTGAGTGGGTCCAACTTTTTCAACCCCCAGCGTCTCCAGTTCCCTGACAACAGTATTTATCTCTTTCCACAGCCCTCCGGTATGATCCCAATGGTCATGAGATATTACCACCGCTTCCAATGCATCCAGCCTGACCCCCATCTCCTTCATGTTAGACATCAAACTTTTCCCATCTTCACCTGTATCGAACAAAATACTGTCATCAACCAAAACTGAAAAACCCCATCCTGTCAAAATACTCTTTTTTTCCGCATTGTTATCAAAAAGGATTTTAATATTCATCAATTTTCCTGCTGTTCACATATCTCCTGGCGTTTGCCATTATTCTTTTTCATTTTGCCAATAAATAATCCACTATAGCCTTATATAAAGTACTTACGGCCAGGATAGAACAGTGCCGCTCATTTTCCGACAAACCCTTCAATAGATCTATGACCTTTCTTGGAGAAATACCGAGAGCATCCTCAACAGTTTTGCCTAATGCCAGCTGCGCGGTCATAGAACCGCAAATACGCGTTGTTATACATCCTTCGGTATAAAATTTCACTTCTTCAATGATCTTATCTTTGATAACAAGATAAAATTCCATTTCATCCCCACAAGGTCCTTTAATGTACGCGCTACTCGTAGGAGCGTTCATCCTTCCAAAATGTTTGGTGTCTTTAACCAACTTTGTAACACGTTCCCCATAAAGACGTTCGTCGTCATTAGTAACTATTTTACGCATATCATTCATTCTCTATTTTTAAATTTTATCTCCAGAATTCATTTTGTTCTTAGACAGTCTTGGTTCACTTTCACTTCTTACAGGTAACTTTATTTCGCGTAAATATGCTTCAAAATCGCCTATCTCTAACCTTTTGCCTTCCCTGGTACTATCAAGAATGTATTGCTTTTTGGGATCTAAACTCTTCATGAAATATCCCTCAGAAGAATAGCCACTTACTAAATTGAGCCCTTTTTGAGTTAAAACAAAAACAGGGATCTTTTTTGAAAGCTGTAATATTGCTTTTTTACCTATTATCTCACGCACGCTTCCCGACGCGCAACTCCAAACAATATCCGAATATTTTGCTATTTCCCGGATCTTTTCTTCTGTAGCCCCGGTAGTACAGATCGTTAATGAAGTTACAGATACATTATATTTTTTCTCTATCTTTTCCAGTTCTTTGAAATTTTCACACATAAACGCGTTTATTGTCACCGCTATATTCTTATATCCAAGCTCCGCCGCTTTTTTCACACCCTTTACCTGATCTATAACGGCGTCCGAGGAAAGGACCTCACATCCGGCATCTTCAAGTCGTTCTCGAGTGCGTCCTATAGGAGAAGTATAAAAAAGCCCGTTCATCCTGGCGCCAATTCCCTGTACTACGCCAGGCTTATTAACAATCACCGTCCCTGCGCCATCACAAACAACCACAACCGCATCGATCAGCTTCTTTCTTACAGCGAACATAAGAATCTCTGATGCCCCATATGGTACAGCTACATTTTCACAAAAAAGGCCTCTTTCTCTGGTAAAGAAACCAAATTTAGCGATTTTTCCATTTATTGCCCTTATTATAGCTTTCTTTCTTGTCCCTGGTGTTTCTATCCCCGCTCCCGCTATCTCTCTATAAAAATAATTCGCAAGAGGGCAATATTCCATATATGGGTCTGTTGCTTCGATCGCTTTTCCGTTCGATACAACTACATACGAAGAATAAAATCTCAAAACATGAAGATCACCTGAATTATCTTTGTCTATTTTAGCGTGGTTCAACAATTCCTTTATATCCATAATTACACTAATCCATGAACCTTGCCACCAGAGTTCCCGCCGCAAGGAATACTGCGATACCTATTAATCCACCCAACCACACAGGAACAGAAGGCAACACGACTGATAATACGACCAAAAACAATATGCCTCCTCCCGCAATCAACAACATCCATTTCATAAGACATCCCTGGTAAAATGTTTCATGCCGATTATGAATTATTTTTTACCCTGGTGATAACGCAAAATGACATCACCAACTTTACACCCAACATCTTTGGCAATCACCGGACACTTTGCCATGAACAGGAAAAACACAGATCTTCTTGTTTCAGAAAGAGCTTCGAAGTTTCCCTGCCCCTTACTAATAACCATATCAGCTCTCCGATACATAGATAAAAAATCTTTTGAACATAAAGATAACACCGTGCCCGGCGCGTCTGATCCGCTTGAAACTATTCGAGCTATTTTCCCGATACCGCAATCTTCAGCATCTCCCTTTAAAGCATCATTAATAACCGGTTTTTCTTTTACAGCGTAGATAATCTGCTTATCCTTATCCATACTTTTTATCTGCTCGATCAGGATCCGGTCAAAAACGACCTCACCGGCATTATCTGCCAGGTACAGAATATTCTTCGCTCGTCTTAAAACACGTTTGAATCTGGTGTAATCAAATATCGCCCTACTTTCCTTCTTAATGACCTCTTCTTCTTTATTTAATATTTTGGCCAGCTCCGCA
>JABMSC010000021.1 GCA_013204685.1 Candidatus Omnitrophota bacterium
AGGGTTAATGTCCTACCGGCAAGGTGTTTTCCTACGGAATGTTCTTTACCTTTCCATCTGATTATTCCACCAGCAGATACTTTTCTTGTTTTATGTGTGGTTTCCTCTCTCGCCCGACCTGACGCCATCAGCGCACCTAATAGCGTCATGCCCAGCCCCCCTGCTATTTGTGTTTGATGTACCGGATGTGAAACCAACCCCCCTAAATAAAGTTGTATGAAATCAGGCACACCGAATTTTACAAGGGAGAAATAAATAAGCGCTATGACTGATATGCCTATTATTGATTCCAGTAATGAAAAACCATTGGTGCGGTTTTTGTGGGATTTGTGAGATCTCTTTTTTTTCTTTTGTTTAGATGGTGTTTTTTGTTGATGTCTTTTAGCAGTTCCTTTCCTGTGTACTTCACGCATCTTTGGGGGTTGAGGTTTTGGTTGGATTTTCTTTTTCCGCAGACTCATAGATAAAAGCGCAGCTGCCAATGAAAGCCCAGCTGCACCCAAGATCCATTTGGTCTTGGATGATTTTTCTTCTAATTTCTGAGGAGGTAGTACAGTTTTACCGGTGCTTACAGAAGGTGTGGGTTTTTTAGTTCCTTTTGCAAAGACATCGGGCTCTCCTTCAATCTCAAAAAACGGTATCTGCTGGAAAAGCTTCCTGCCTCTCATATAATTTCCAACAATACCATGAACCTTTACGTATGTTTCTAACCCCTCCTGTCTAGTACGGTTTGGCAATTGCAAATGATGCAACCCTGGGATTTTCTTTATTTTGTCGGTTTCCAAGAAATGACGCAGGGTATCTTGGGCAGACATTAAAGCCCTATCTCCTATAGGAAGATCTAAAGCGCTGGTTGCATTTATGATCCTCTTGTATCTTTCATAAGTATCTTCACTAACCCAAATTTCTTTAATTTCGTTTAAGGAAAAAGAAGTTGCGTGTGGGTATGGATCAATCAAATCATCTAGTTTGTTCATCGTATAATTTAATTCTGCAACTCCCTCATGCACTAAATCATTAAAGTCTTGAGTATCCATGACAAATATTGCCGGGCTTTTCGACTCTTCCGAAAAGAAACCTGTCGCCCATTCATGGGCAACCCTTGTGAAGAAGAGTTCTCCTTCTGCTTTATTCGCCAATAAAACCTTATCCAGATTATCATTTCCATGATAAATAAGTCCATCGCCGAATCTGAAATATTTATTATCCTGCAGTCCTCTTCTTATAATGGATATCTGTCGGGGATCCGTATCCCAATCATCTTCTATAAATACAAGTGGGTGATCTAACAAGCCGGCTTTGATAGCATCAACGTGATAAAAAATAAGGTTTCTGATTTCATTTCTCGTCTTTTCTTGGACACCGAGTTCGATAACAGACCCTGAATATATCCGTTGGTCACCAAAACTTGCAGGACATAAACCTACAAATGCCAACAGCAACAAGCCTATTACATTTCTACGAGAAATGAGCCGGGATAGTAGACGGCGTATTGCTGAAACTCCAGGCAGTTCTTTTTTCTGGCAGACAACGTATTCTTTGTGTGAGATATGATGCTGCTTGGAAAGATCTCTGGCAGATTTTTTTTGCATCTTTCGGTTTTTATCCCAGGGCAGCGGGAATAATCTATAATCAAGTATTTTTAATTTTTTCAGAAGCTTTTTATCTAACGGTGGATCAGCTACTGTAATGTAGATATATTTCTTCGTGTGTCGATAAATCTGTCCATAAAAATGCTTGTTGAATGTCCTTGTTGTCAAAATAAAGCGAAGTCCAGGATTTTTGACAATAGTAAGATCGCTTCCTTCTTCGAGTCCTTTTACGGCTTCCATCTGAAGATAGTCATACCAATGAAAATGCACATTCACCCACCCGGAAGCTCCTTTTTTTCTAACCCTAAGCATTAGAACATCTCTATTTTCTTCTGTGGGATACTCTTCGGTATCCTCTATTTCATCTGAAATCTCTTCAAGCTTATTGTAGAAAAACTGTTTTATCCATTTATAGGTGAGGCCTTCCGTAGAAGTGTCATCATTAAGATGTATATCGCTAATATCAGGTAGGTTATTCAGCATCTCAACGACAGTATCTGCATCGGTTCCGCAAGCAGGGTACAAAATACTTTTTACATCGTGTATCGAAATTCCTCGCCACGTTGCATCTTGTGATTCTTCTGTTGTTTCCCTGTCCGGGTCGGGAATAGGTTCTTTTCCGCGACTGCGTCTAATGATTCTATTAGCCAACCAGGAAATAAGGATTGCAGGAATACCGATTAGCCAAATTATATTTCTCCATTTGCTTCTCGTTTCTATATATTCTATTTCCTTCTCATCATAGTAACCTATAGCCCTAAGCGTTTTATCGATGAGGGCCTGTTTTTCTAGGTCTCCTTCAGCGCGCGCCTGTTCAAGCCCCTCGAGTAATAAGTCAGCTGCATCCAGTTCATTCAAGGCGTCCACGTACCATTCGACGTGGTATCCATATGGCAGGCCGAACTCTACGAGCACTCGCGCCAAAGTCATTATAGACTCCTGACCTTCTCTCTGGTATAAAGCCCTCGATGCCCCATAAAGAATAAGATCAGAATCCCTTGGGGCACTTTTCAATCTCTCTTCATCTTCTAATATATTTTTTATTAACTTGGTAAGAGGTTTACCTGCCCTGGGATCAGGCATCGTTCCTAACGCCTTTGCCGCTGACTGCACAACACGATTATTATTACTTTCTAATAGTTCTATAAGAGCCGGAACTGCCCTTGGATCGCCTATATCTTCCAACGCATTGGCAATACATGTTTTTACATAATCGTTTTCGCTATCTATAGCTTCCATAAGCGGTTCAACAGCATCCGGGCCTATCAAAGTTAATACATATATTAGCCTAAGCCTGGTATCCCTTTTTTTTCCGACAACAATAATACCTGCTTTCCATCCTTCAGGGTTTTCTGTAT
>JABMSC010000198.1 GCA_013204685.1 Candidatus Omnitrophota bacterium
CTTTTAAGATCCTCATAATCCTCGTTACTTACGGGATACATGCCGCAGAAAACCATAGATTTCACCTGCTTGTACCCGGGTAGGGGTTCCTTCGCGGGGTTAGCCAGATCCGTTATAGTGTCACCTACGACCACCTCTTTCGCTTCCTTAATATTGCATACAATATATCCGACCTGGCCGCAATCGAGTTCATCGACCGTCTGTTCCGCGGGGATGAAGACGCCGACTTCCTTAACTTCATACTTTGTGCCCATGTTCATCATCTCGACCTGCATGCCCGCCCTCAGGAAACCGTTTACTATACGAACATATACAATAACACCCCGGTAAATATCATATGCCGAATCAAATATAAGCGCCTGTAAGAGTTCTTCGCGCCTGCCTGAAGGGGCCGGGATACGGCTCACAATGGATTCCAGAACCTCCTCTGTTCCTATGTCTTCCTTTGCGCTTATAAGAAGTATTTTCTCATCTTCGACACCCAGAAGTTCATGCATCTGCTTCCTTATTTCTTCAACCCTTGCGCTCTTAAGATCGATCTTGTTTATAATAGGAATTATCTCAAGATTATGCTCCATAGCCAGATAAAGATTGGCTATCGTCTGGGCCTCTACCCCCTGGACAGCGTCCACCAATATAAGTGCGCCTTCACATGCAGCAATAGATTTTGATACTTCATATGAAAAATCAACATGACCCGGAGTATCAATAAGATTTAAAATGTAATCCTTACCATCCCGGGCCCTGTAGTTTATCCTGACGGCGCTGCATTTAATGGTTATGCCTCTTTCCCTTTCCAGGTCCATATTGTCCAGCAGCTGATCACGAAAATCCCTGTCGGACACGGTATTCGTATCCTGGATGATCCTATCCGCCAGAGTAGACTTACCGTGATCAATATGCGCTATAATGCAGAAATTTCTGATTTGTGATAATTTGTCCATAATTAATTAACTCATGACTCATGAGTTTGTGCCGGGTTCTGAGTTCTGAGTGCTGAGTCGTTCCCTGGCGCTCAGCACTTAGATAAAAGTTCTTATCTACAAGCTACATCAAACTAATTGCATACTTCTTACCAGCCTCAATATATTTTTGGGATCTTTTTTCGGAGGCAGTTTCACAATAGATCCTCAGTTTTGGTTCCGTACCGGATAACCTTATCAGAAGCCAGCTTCCGTCTTCGCAGATGAACTTTGTGCCGTCGTAATCCTTTATGTCAACAACACGCTTATTCAGGACCTTCTCCAGGGGTTTCTCTTTTAACCCTTTGATGAGTTTTTTTCTTTTCGCCTCAGAGAAGACTTGATCACTTCTGATATAAACAAATTTACCGAATTCTTTTTGAACATCCTTAACTATTTGCGACAAAGGCTTCTTTTCGATCGCAACAAGTTCCATTATCAGAAGAGCCGAGAGAAATCCGTCCCTCTCAGGCACATAGTTCTTGAAGGCAACGCCTCCTGTCTCTTCACCGCCTATAAGGATATTATTCTTGGTCATAACATCACAAATATACTTAAACCCCACCGGTGTTTCGTGCATCTTGAGACCGTATTTTTCGCATATCCGGTTTATCTGAACTGTTCCGCAGATCGTCTGCACCACACCTCCGGTCATCTTTCTGTTCTTAAGAAGATGCAGCAGCATAAGCCCCATTATCTGATGCCCGGTCAGTATCTTTCCTTTTTCATCAACTATCGCAAGGCGGTCGGCATCTCCGTCGGTTGCGACTCCAAGATCATACTTTCCTTTTTTCACCCTGGCCATAAGCTCTCCCAGCTTCGTTTCATTGGGCTCCGGGGCCCTTCCCTCGAATCCGGGATTAATACTATCATGTATGAAATCCAGTTTTATTTTAGTACCCTTTAATATCTCCTCGAGGTACCTTTCTCCGGTACCGTGCATCGAATCCACCAAAACTTTAAGTTTTGTTTTCTTGAGAACCTTCATGCGGGCATATTCCTTAATTAGTTTCAGCTGCGCTGACACTATATCTTCGACAACTATTAATTTCTTCTTCACCGCTTTATCTAAAGAAAGAGTCTTTACGGGGCTCTTGTCGAGCCGCCTTTCGATATCGTCAATAATATCGCTGCCGGCGGATCCGGCAAAGAACCCTTTATATTTTATGCCGTTATAATTAAAAGGATTGTGGCTCGCTGTTATGACAACGCCTCCTGTAAGTTTCTTTTCTTTTATGCACACACAGACCGCCGGTGTGGCACAAGCCTTATCGGAAAGTACAACTTTTATCCCGTTGGCGGCCAGCACGCAGGATAGAGCCTCGGCATATTCTTTTGAAAGAAACCGCGTATCATACCCTACAACTATTTTTCTTTTCCTGTATATGGGTTTCTTTTTTGCTTTAACGAAATCAGCTATTGCCTGCGCGACGATCTTTACATTCTCAAAAGTGAAATCTTCGCTTATTACAGCACGCCATCCATCGGTACCAAATTTTATCTTAGACATTTTTCCTCCGTTTCACGCTCAGCCTCTTAAACTCCTGATTGCTTCGGCATAATCTTCCTGACCGAAAACCGCAGTCCCGGCCACAAGGATATCTACGCCTGCGGTTATCGCCTCTTTAGCCGTTTTTTTATCCACACCACCGTCGATCTGAATATACCCATTAAATTTCTTTTTTATTTCTTTTACCTTCTCCAGCATGCCGCCCATGAACGACTGCCCTCCGAAACCCGGCTCGACAGTCATAACCAGGACCATATCCACTTTATCCAGGACTTTATCAAGACATGAAACAGCTGTTCCGGGTTTGATCGAAACGCCTGCCTTCTTGCCCTTTGCCCTGATCTTTTGGATCGTCTCTTCCGGGGACCTGCATGCTTCAATGTGGAACGTTATCATATCGCTCCCGGCATCTGCAAACTGGTCCACGTATTTTACAGGATCTTCTATCATAAGATGAGTATCAAAAAAGAGTCCCGATAAGGGCCTTATAGCTTTAACAACAAGCGGACCTATGGTAATATTAGGCACAAAAAGACCATCCATCACATCGATGTGCGCCCAGTCAGCACCTGCTTCTTCTATCGCTTTTATTTCTTCTCCCAGTTTACTGAAATTCGCCGATAGAATGCTTGGAGCTATTAAAGTTTTGTCTGTCATGTTTTATCTCCTCCCGACTAATTACTTGTGCGCGATCATATAAACCTTATTTATATCACCCTGAGTGACCACTCCTACAACCTTGCCGTTCCGCTCGACAGGTATGGCACCGGCATTATGTTTCTGCATCAATTTTCTTACGATATCCAGATTCGTCTTTACTGAAACCGGCGGGATATCCGTACGCATTATAACCTCAGCATGGGTATCCTTACTGCGCTCGTGCAGGCCCTGTATAACTTCCCTGCGCGTCAGCATGCCGACCAAATGGCCATCCTCAACAACCGGAAAATCTTCCTGGTGAGTATGGAATATAAGCTCCAGAGCCTTCGATAACGGCGTATCCTTACTTATAAAAACAAACTCCCTGGTCAGGATATCATGCACAAAATAGTTCTTTATTGTCTCTGACACCTCTACCTGCATCCCTTCGCCTGAAGCCGCCATGTATATAAACACCGCTATCAGTAAAAGAAAAATATGCCCGTAAACTATACCTACATATGCAAAGAGGAGCGCAAAAATATGCCCGAGCCTGACGGCCACTTGAGTAGCGGCTTTCCGTCCCATGCGGTACGAAAGTATCGCTCTTAGAACCCGCCCCCCGTCCACGGGAAACGCGGGTATCATATTGAAAACAGCCAGAACAAGATTGATCCAGTAAATATGGGCTATGACGTTGAACTGGCCCGTATGTTCAGCCTGCCCCGTCAGTACCCGGATCGGATACATTAATGTTTCTTCCCCGAGAAGCGCATGAAGGGGGAAATAAAAAATTATTACTATCAGAGCATTCGATAAAGGCCCCGCTAAGGATATTATAAGCTCCTGATAGGGCTTTGTCGGCATCTCCGACATCGAAGCTATCCCGCCTATGGGCAGAAGCGTTATTTTTGTCACCCTTAGGCCAAAATAACGCGCTGCCAGACCGTGACAAAGCTCGTGAATGGTAACAAACAGGAACACGCCAAGAATGAGAATGAGCCCATTTATCCCTAAAAAGAGAAAAAATATACCTAACAGCAGGAAAAAAGTGATATGTATATCTATGTCAATTCCGAAAACCCTGATAAATCGAATTGATCCTCTCATAAACTACCCAACTCTTTCCTGATCCTGGTTTTTTCTTCATCTTTCAACTTCCCTATCATCGCAAGGTTCACGGCTGATGCGGTAAGGGTCTTTCTGGCCACCTTAAGCACAGCATCTGGCGTTACCCCATCCACCCTCTTCAATACTTTCTTTATTTCCGGTATTTTTTTGTGGACCATATCTCTGTCGCCGAGCCACAGCATCCTCGTCGCTGTCCCTTCCATACCTAAAAGAAATTGCCCTTTTATATATTTTTTAGCTCGGGCCAGCTCATCTTCGGTAACACCGTCATCTTTAAGCTTTTTTATTTCATCCATAACAGCGGCAACTGAACGGAGGGCTTTTCTGGAATCTACGCCCGCGTGTATCTGCACCTCTCCGATGTCAGAATGCCTTTTATACGAAGAGGCTATGTCGTAACACAATCCGTTCTTTTCACGCAGCTCCTCAAAAAGGCGCGACGACATGTTCCCGCCGAAAATTACGTTCATCAGCTTCAGCGCGAACCTTTCTTTGATATCTTTGTCGGAAGCATGAAACCCCATTGCTATGTGGGTTTGAGAGGTTTCACCACGACAGAATTTGGTGCGTGCCTTTTTCTGTTTTGCTGACGGGGATCTGAAAGTCGCGGTTTTTTTCTTCTTCTCTTTCTTGAATTTTTCCCCGGCAAGCTTAAAAACCTTATCAGGATCCACCTTTCCTGCCGCTATAACGGCTATATTCCCGGGGTGGTAATTGTTTTTTGTGAATTTTCCAAGCTGATCCGCGGTAAAACCTTTTACCGTTGTAATAGTTCCGGTGAGGGGCCTCCCCAAAGCATTGCCCGGCCACATGATCTGGCCCAGAACTTCAAGAACATGCTCAGCCGGCTGGTCGCGATACATCTTTATCTCTTCACATATAACAAATTTTTCTTTTGCAAGATCCATAGGATCGAACCTGGGGTTAAGGACCATATCAGCAAGGACGTCTATCCCGAGATCCAGATATTTTGACGGCACCTTCACCATATAACAGGTAACTTCATCGGAAGTGAAACCGTTGAACGCCCCGCCCACTCCCTCAATAGCCTCTTTAAGATCCTTTGCCGATCGGGTAAAAGTCCCTTTAAAGAGCATATGTTCGACCATATGGCTTATACCGCTTTCCTTTTCAGATTCATAGCGGCCGCCTGTTCCGATCCATATTCCCAAAGAAACCGAAGTCATCTGCGGCATGGATGATGCAATTACAGTAAGTCCGTTCGATGCTATTTTCTTTTTATACATGTCGTCCTTTCGTTAGCTTCACGCCTCGCGGCTATCCAGATACCCCTGCAATATTATCTGCGCCGCCAGCTTATCGATTACTTTTTTTCTTTTTTTGCGTGACACGTCACCCTTTATCAATATGCTTTCGGCCTCAACAGTGCTTAAACGTTCATCCCATAATTTCACCGGGAGGGACATCTTTTTCTTTAACTTCTCAGAAAACCTTATGCTGTCTTCGGCTCGGGGACCTTCAGTTCCATCCATATTGATCGGAAGGCCTACCACTACCTCCCCGGCCCCATACTCGGTAATTATTTCTACAATGCGGTCTATGGCGGCATCGTCGCTTGTACGCTTAACTACTTCTCTTCCCTGAGCCAGCATTCCCGTCTCATCGCTTACGGCAACACCGATATTCTTCGTACCTATGTCCAGTCCGAGTATTCTCATAATAGAATAATATAGTGCCGGGTTACCTTGTTTTGAGATTGCTTCGGTCGCTTCGCTCCCTCGCAATGACGAGAAGAAGGCGCTCCCTCTTCTCGTGCCCCTTGACCCTGACCCTTAACGCTTAACGCTTACCGCTTAGCCCTAACCATGTACCGCCTTCGCAATCGACCTTGCAAACTTCTCTATTTTTTCTATCATCGCGCGCTTATTGCCCAGGTTTTCCTCGATCACTTTGATAATTGCGCTTCCTATAATAATACCGTCTGCCGCACCGGAGATATCTTTTGCCTGTTTAGCGCCGGAGATGCCAAACCCCACACAGACGGGTTTTTTTGTAAGCTTCCTCATCCGGCGCACATCTTTTTTCAAAATACCGGACAGTTTCGCACGCGCGCCGGTAACTCCGGTAAGAGAAACATAATAAACAAACCCTTTTGATAAAGATGCTATTTTCTTGAACCTTCCCGGCGGTGTAGTAGGCGCCGCAAGAAGTATAAGATGAAAACCTGCCTTATCTGCGATACTTTTAAGTTCTCCCGATTCCTCCATGGGAAGATCCGGGACAATGACCCCATCGGCCCCTGCACACTTAGCATCTTTTATAAACCTCGAAAGTCCATAGTTGAAAAGTATATTGTAATAAGTCATAAAAACAAGCGGGACTTGTGTCTTCTTTCTTATCTTTTTGACAAGAGAAAACACCCTTTTCACTTTGCACCCGCTTTTGAGTGAACGTTCCACGGCCCTCTGTATCGTGGGCCCGTCTGCCAGGGGATCCGAAAAAGGTATACCGAGCTCAATAATATCCGCGCCTGCTTTTGCAAGTGCGGAAACTATCTTCTCAGTTGCCGCCATATCCGGGTCTCCGGCGGTTATATACGGCACAAACGCCTTTTTCTTTTCTTTTTTTAAATTTTTAAATGTTGCGTCAATACGGTTCATTTTTCTCCTCGTGGAATAATATCAGTAGGGGCACGGCATGCCGTGCCCCTACC
>JABMSC010000199.1 GCA_013204685.1 Candidatus Omnitrophota bacterium
GTCTTACAGATAATAAGAACCGGACGACGAGTGACGTTCGTGCGATCTTCACGAAACGCGGCGGCAATATGGCCGGTGCGGGATCAGTTGCATTTCAGTTCGACAAGAAAGGCGTTTTTATGGTCAAAAAGGAAGATGCAAATGAAGACGAACTTCTTGACATAGCTTTAGAAGCGGGTGCCGAAGACTTAACATCGGACGAAGACTTTTATCAGATCACCTGTGCGCCCCAGGATTTTGATAAGGTGCGCAAAGGCCTTACGAAAAAAAATGTTCCGATCAAATCCGGAGAGCTGAGCATGGTTCCAAAAAACACCGTTAAAATAAGCGACGCAGAAACTGCTAAAAAAGTTCTTGCTCTTGTGGAAGACCTTGAAGACAATGACGATGTGCAGAACGTCTATTCAAATTTTGACATACCGGATGAGATACTTAAGACTATAGAACCGGAGTAGATACAGGGTGAGCTGTTTTAGCGTATAGCGCATAGCGCATAGCGTTTAGTGGGGAGGCACACGTTCCGTCATTGCGAGGGAGCGAAGCGACCGAAGCAATCTCAAAACACGGCGAACCCTGTTTATACTGACTATTGAATACTGATTTATTATGAAAATACTCGGCATCGACCCAGGATTGCAAAGAACAGGCTATGGCATCATCGATGCAAATGGCCCGGAAAGCATGAAATTGATCGAAGCCGGGATAATTAAAACCTCCGCGGAAGACGGCATATCAAAAAGAGTTACTGATATATACGAAAACCTTACTGATATCATTAAAGAGAACAAACCCGATGTTCTTGTGCTCGAGAAACTGTATGCGCATTACAAACATCCTGCCACGTCAATATTAATGGGACACGCCAGGGGGGTTATATGCCTGGCATGCGGAAGCAATAATGTGAGACTCATAAACTACTCTGCAACAAGAATAAAAAAGGCCGTTACGGGTAATGGCAGGGCCGGGAAAGGTCAAGTTCAGGGTATGGTCAGATCTTTACTTGGACTAAAAAAAGATCCCGATCCGGTAGACATAAGTGATGCCCTTGCAATGGCGATCAGTTATGTTTATATAGAAGGAACGGGGGATAAGCGAGGTGTAAAATGATCTCAAAAATTTCCGGAACCATTACAGGTAAAAAAGACGGGGCGATACTTATTGAGAACGGCGGACTTTCTTATGAAGTCCTGGTTCCTCTGGCCGTTATGAAGTCGCTTGAAAAAGAAAGCACTGCAGAAGGCCGGATAGAACTTGTTACATATCACTATTTCCAGATGGCCCAGTCTTCTGCGGTACCTGTTCTGATAGGTTTTCAAAATGAAGTTGAAAGAGAGTTTTTTGAGAAATTTATCTCAGTTTCCGGAATAGGTCCAAAAGCGGCCTGTAAGGCTTTGGCAGAACCTTTCTCGGTGATTGCGGGGGCCGTGGATTCGGGTGATGAAGAGTTTCTGAAAAGACTTCCGGGGATCGGCGCAAGAAAAGCGGCTGAGATAATTGCCAGGTTAAGGGGCAAAGTCGGGAAATACGGTCTTATCAGGGATCAGGGTTCAGCAGCAGGGGCAGGTGAGAAGGAGGACATAAGAGCCGAGGCGCTGGCCGTGCTTCTTCAGCTTCAGTATAAAAAAGGTGAAGCTGAAGATATGATACAAAAGGCCCTGGAAGGGTCTTCCGAAGTTTCGACGAGTGAAGAATTGCTGAATGAAGTGTACAGGGAGAGGAAAGCTACGTAAGATAGCGCTAGGGAGACAATTATGAACGATAAACGCGAAAAGTTTACAGACAAACCCGATGCACTGGCCGGGCAGGGGGAAACCGAAGACGATGTCATAATGAACCTGTCGCTTCGCCCGAATGATTTGGATGAGTTTATCGGGCAGGACGAGTTAGTTGACTCTTTGAAGATAGCCCTGGAAGCCTCCAGGAAAAGATCGGAACCGATGGAACACCTGCTTTTTTCGGGTCCTCCGGGGTTAGGCAAAACTTCACTTGCTCACATAATAGCCAGGGAAAAAGGCTCAAGAATAACCGCGACCAGCGGGCCTGCGATAGATAGAGCGGGTGACCTTATCGGGATATTAACCAACTTGTCAGAAGGGGACATTCTTTTTATAGATGAAATACACCGGCTTTCCAAAGTAGTGGAAGAGTTCATTTATCCTGCGATGGAAAATTATCAAATTGATTTCCTGGTGGACAAGGGCCCTTACGCTAAAACCATCAAATTTAACCTGAAAAGATTTACCTTGATAGGTGCAACAACCCGTTCAGGGCTTTTAAGCGCCCCCTTAAGGGACAGGTTTGGAATGTTTTTTCATATGGAATTCTATTCTCCCGCTGACCTGGAAAACATTATCAAACGCTCGGCAAAATTACTGGGCATTTCCATGGATAGAGGAGGCGCCTCTGAAATAGCTATTCGTTCACGAGGAACACCGCGTATTGCCAATCGGCTCCTCAGAAGGGTGAGGGACTGGGTTGAAGTTAAGGCAGACGGCAAAATAACCAGTGATGCAACGATCCAGGCTTTGGCCACTCATGGTATTGATGAGAAGGGACTGGGCCGTATAGATCGCAGAGTGCTTGATGTGATCTATGCCTCTTACAAGGGAGGTCCGGTAGGGATAGAGGCATTAGCGTCATCCTTGAATGAAGAAACTGATACTATAGAAGATGTTATTGAACCATATCTTTTAAAGATGGGATTTTTAAGAAGAACTCCCCGGGGAAGAGAGCTGACAGAGGAAGCCCTCGAATATATGGGAAAGAAGGGGCAGGCGCAGAGGGATTTGTTTTAGTATTAAATAATGCTTGATTTAGCAAAACTATTATTAATCACAGGCTTAATTTTCATCTTCATGGCGGGTATTTTTCTATTGGCCGCCGGTGTGCCATGGTTCGGAAAACTGCCCGGCGATATAATGATCAAACGGGAGAATTTTACATTCTATTTCCCGATCACTACATGTATTTTGGCCAGCATAATACTGTCGGTAATAATATATTTACTTTTTAAAAACAGGTAGAGGCAGTTCATGAAGCGCTTCTACGAACCCCGCTATAGATCCATTCGGGATTCATGGCGGGGCTACCGGTGAGCATTTATCATATGTCTAAAAGAAGGATCATCCAGCTTACTGTAATTACCATCCTTGGTATTATAGTTTTTCGGTTCTTCATTTTTCCGCCCAAAGTTTATGATTCCTCAAAAACCCCTTTTATATTACGTGTTCGCTTGAAAAGGTCAGTGGATACCTTCACCCTTTATTCCAAAGGCAAATGCCGGGTAACTGACGCGGAAAAAGGAGCGGTATTAGCCAGGGCTTTTAGTTTTGACGGGCCTCGGGAGGTCTCCCCTGCCAAGTCAGGCATGAAGTTCGGCCAGGAGTTGTTTCCCTCCGGAGACATACGCATATCCCCCTTGCGGGGAAAACTGCTTGTCGTGGACGGTCGTCCTTATCGGGGTGAGATAGATGTGCAAAAAAAAGATAAGGGTTTTCGGATCATTAACAGGGTCAAACTTGAGGATTACCTTAAAGGGGTCCTGCCGCGTGAAGTATATCATTTCTGGCCTTTTGCGACATTAAAGGCCCAGGCAATTGCCTCCAGAAGTTTTGCAGCGCATCAGGCGCTTCTAAGAAAGAACCAGGACTATGATCTCACTGCAGATACATTCTCGCAGGTTTATGGTGGGCAGGCAAGCGAGAGGTGGAGGACTACCAAGGCAGTTGAGTCAACTGCCGGTGAGGTTCTGGAATATGACGGCAAGGTATTACCGGCATATTTTCATTCCTGCTGCGGCGGTCACACCCAGAACGCAGCAAATCTGTGGAGCCAGCATGAAGATCCCCTAAGAGGCGTTAAGTGCTCGTGGTGCCGCTGGTCGCCTTATTTCCGTTGGCGGGTGCGGATCCCCACTAAAACAATTCTTGAGAAACTGAAAGAAAAGGGTTATTCCTTCCGGGAAATAGATGACATTAGATCCGGACCCCGCGATAACTCCAAACGTGTTGAATATGTAAGAATAAGGTCGCAGAACAACTGGTTCGAAGTTTCAACAGAAGATTTCAGGGCGGCTCTGGGGAGGAGACTCCTAAAGAGCTCAAATTTCAAGATCAAGAAATATCCCTATTATTATCTTTTCAGCGGGTATGGATGGGGACATGGTGTAGGGATGTGCCAGTGGGGTTCATTTGGTCTGGGTTTTAGAAGATGGGATTACGAAAGGATCCTGCGGCATTATTATCCGGGCACGGAGATTGTGAACTTAAGCGAGGTCCTAAGAAAAGAGAGGTGAGTAGGGGCACGGCATGCCGTGCCCCTACA
>JABMSC010000200.1 GCA_013204685.1 Candidatus Omnitrophota bacterium
ACGTTTATAGCTTCCGGACCTTTTTGTCCCTGCTGAATTTCAAACTCAACAGCCGCGCCTTCATCCAAAGACTTATAACCTTCGCCCTGGATCGAGTTGTGATGCACGAATACATCCTGACTGCCGTCTTCAGGAGTAATAAATCCATAACCTTTTGAGTTATTAAACCACTTTACTGTTCCTTTTGCCATTACTCTCTTCTCCTTTTTTTTTAACCAAACATTGTAGTAAATACCGCAGTCACAAAAAAAACCACAAGGGGTATGGTTCTAACCTTGTGGCTTAAACTGCTACTCCTATCTACTACTTACGCATAGTATTATAACCTAATTCCTGCATTAGTCAATAAAATAGTGGAAAATAAAAAGAATGGGGGGGGGAAGGCTATACTTGCAGATTACAGCCTTTCCGCCTTCCACTGGCTGTTAACCCAAAGCCCTACACCGGTCATTTCTGGAAATTCCCTCTTAAGACGACTGGCGGCTAAAAGAATGTGATCTCTATGGTCAGATTCACAAACAGGATTTCCCTTGCAATCGTGATGACCGACAATAAAAATAATCGATGCATTATTCTTTTCAATAGAAATCCTGACCTTTCTGCTGATCTCATCTATGGGATTGGTGCTATCGGATAAAAACCCGTCAATTCCCGGTTCGGTGATCATATCTACATAATCCATCTCAAAATTATCTTTTATCCATTGTATAACCGGCAACTGAACACGTCCGTCTATACAATTTAAGCAAACTGCCCTTTTTTGTGTCATCATGTTCTCCTTTTAACTGTATACAGCAAGAGTGGTTGTTAGTTTTTATTGAGCACAACAAATTCTGTCGGGAATCTGTTGGCCTTCTCTTGCAAAACAAGGGTTTCAGTATATCGTCGTTCAAGCTCTGCGATATCTGTATGTTCCACAACGGAAAATTGCTTGATGTTACGGATGTGGTCCATATCCATATAAGTTAAATCCTTTACAGGACCGCCGGATATCCTTGATAAATACTTTTTCAGCCGCTGAATAGCGGGGTAACTGTCCGAATCAGGTCCCCAGAAATCAAAAACTACAAGGGAGCCCTTAACAAGGTATTTTGCATAGCATGAAAACAGGTTATCAAGCGTTCCGGTGGACAGGTAGTAGGTAAGACCCTCCATTATAATGATCGCTGGAGTACCCTCGCACCAGGAGGCGAAGCTCTCTTCGAAACTGTTCAGCTCATCGTGGTTTTCCATGTCCAATGGATAAAATTCTATAGACCGTTCAGGCAGAGCCCCTTCCTGTTGCCATTCTCTGACCTTTTTCTCCTTGAAGTTCATAATATGAGGGTAATCCGTTTCTATGCACCTGCATGGTGTATCGAACAAATGGGGATAAGACGTAAATCCCGCTGCCATATTAACAAAAACGCTGTCGGCATGTTCCGTAACGAATCCCTTTGTTCTGTCCAGGTAGAATCTGTTACGCAGGCTTAGGTTGATATGATCATAGGGATATACTTCCTGGGCAAGTTCTTCCCAAAGATGTTTTGCCTCTTCAGTAACCCAGAGTTTGGCATAAATGTCACCACTAAGGGACTCAAGACGCGCGCGCGATTCATTAACAATAAAAGCCGTAATGGAAACATCTTTGTATTTCACCATGAATAAATAACCTCTTCTTGATCCAGCATAGTATATTAAATAACATTATAGCATTCTACAAAAGTTTTTTGACTTATTCCGCAGTCATATTATACTTATTAGTGAGGGTTAATGCTAGACGAAAAAATCAAAAAAATCAGGAGGAAAGATCGCAATGCATAATTTTATAGCCGAACTGATAGGCACAATGGTCCTGGTACTTCTGGGCAACGGCGCCGTCGCTAACGTCCTGCTCAAGAGGAGCAAAGGCGAGAATTCCGGATGGATCGTCATCGCCACGGGCTGGGGTTTCGCGGTAGCCATGGCGGTATACATCGCCGGCTGGGTCTCGGGCGGCCACATCAACCCCGCCGTTACCATTGGCTTTATAGCCATCGGCGAGCTCAGCCCGAAAGAAGCCCTTCCCTATATCTCGGGACAGATGGTAGGAGCTTTCATAGGCGCAGTACTCGTCTGGCTGGCCTATATGCCGCATTGGAAAGATACCGATAACGCGGACCATAAGCTGCTTAGTTTCTGCACCATGCCTGCCATACGGAGCCGCCGGCATAATTTTGTTACCGAGGTCATCGCCACGGCCATACTGCTTCTCGGCGTACTGGGCATCAACAATACCCATAACGGTATCGGCAGCGGCATCGGCCCCTATCTGGTGGGACTGCTGGTATTCAGCATAGGCCTTTCACTGGGCGGGCCCACGGGATACGCTATTAATCCCGCCCGCGACCTGGGGCCGCGTATCGCTCATTTCCTGCTGCCTATACCCGGTAAAAGGAACTCCGACTGGAGTTATTCATGGGTGCCCATACTGGGTCCCATCGTGGGATGTCTTCTGGGGGCTTTCCTGTACAAACTTATCTTTATCTGTTTCCTGAACTAAAAGAGATGCTGCAATCGCTGCTTCCGGGAAATATTGTCATAACTAGCCAAATGCGCTATACTCTAACTTGCATATGGACCTCAACTATACTAATAACATACTTATCACCTGCGCGCGTGGAATTTCCCCCTTTCTAGAGGATGAGATCAAGTCTCTCGGTTTTACCGTAGAATCCTCGCATGATACCGGCGTTGTAGTCCGGTCCAAGTTCATAGACACCTATAGACTTAATCTTGAATTACGAACAGCGTTTAATGTGCTGTTTTTACTGAAAGAGTTTCGTTGCGTTTCTCCCGATGACCTCTACTCGAAAGCCTACTCGATGCAATGGGAGAACATTGTCCCGGAAGATGAATACATTTCGGTTGTTTCGCAGGTCTCCAATCCGAAAATAAAGAACTCCATGTTCGCTAATCAAAGACTTAAAGACGCTATAGTTGACCGTATACTGAAAAAAGCTGGACGCCGGCCGGATTCGGGTCCCGATAGACGGAATATAGTCATAAACCTGTACTGGAAAAATGACAAGGCCTGGATATACCTCAACACTTCGGGCACTAAATTAGCCGACAGGGGCTACCGTAAGATACCCCTTGAAGCCCCCATGCAGGAAACCTTAGCGAGCGCAGTCCTCTCTGCGGCTGGATACACCGGAAAGGAAAATCTCATCAACCCGATGTGTGGTAGCGGTACTATCGCCATAGAAGCTGCATTGATAGCCTTGAACAAGGCTCCGGGCCTTCTGAGGTCAAACTACGGTTTCATGCACTTAAAAGATCACGATAAAACATACTGGCAGGATCTCAGAAAAAATGCTCTTCAGAAAGCCGAAAAAAAACCGCGTCACCCAATAATCGCGACAGATATACGAAAAGATGCTGTGAACGCGGCTATCAAAAACGCAAAAACGTGCGGTGTGGACCACCTTATAGACTTCAAAGTATGTGATTTCAGGAATACGGATGTGCCGAAAGGAGCGGGTGCGGTGATCTTCAACCCGGAATACGGCGCGCGCATGGGTGAAGCGGAAAAGCTTGCTGAAACCTATAAAGAGATAGGCGATTTTTTCAAACAGAAATGCCAGAACTATTCCGGATTCATTTTCACTGGCAACCTCGACCTCGTAAAAAAAGTCGGGCTCCGTTCAAGCAGGCGTATACCTTTTTATGCGGGTGACATCGAATGCCGTTTGTTGAAATACGACATATATTAACCCTTTAAAACCTCACCCTATAACTGACAGCCAAAATACCGACTGCTAAATTATAGCTTTTCCGCCTTCCACTGACTATTAACCCAGAGTCCTATAACAGCTATTTCTGAATATTCCTTTTTAAGGCGGTCAGCGGCTAAAAGAATGTGATCTCTAATGTCGGTATATTTTAGGCACGAAATAATTTCAGTTTTTTTACTGAAAAAGGTATTTTCCAGTAGTTTTGTCCCAAATCTGTCCCAAGAATTTCCTTATTTATTCACCTTGGATGGGCACGTTTTGGGCACAAAAAAATAGTGACTGGTAATTACAGTTTTGAAAAGTTGAGGCTGTAAATTGTCCGTGATATGCGCTATAATATTTCGTAAATCGTCTTAGTAAATGTCAGAAAAGCTTGGAGAGTCAAAACAATGAAACACAAAAAAAATTATGAAATTCTAAGGGTAACAACCGTCGCCATCTGTATGATGACGCTGCTTTTATCCGGATGCTCTTCTCTGCCGCAGAATCAGGCAAAAAGATATTTTGATAATCTTTATAAGCGTATACCGTACAGGCAAGAAGGTGACCACAGAGTTATTAGTCTTTTTTACGTCACCAGCCGCAAAGTAGTGGATGAGCCGGGCTCTGGCCTGAAATTCCTGCCGCAAATGGGAGAGGACCTTACCGGAGGCATCCTTGATGCAAAGATCGATCCGTCACTAAAAATAGGAAAAATGTCGCCCGAAAAATTGAAAAGTACAGGTGAGATCAGGCTGCAGAGCATAGATAAGGTCGACATTGATGACCTCGCGGATAAGATCTGGGAGGCAATCGATAAATCACCACATAAGTCTCTTCTGGTCCTCGTCTTCGGGTTCAAGGACGATTTTCATACAACAGCTATTAAAACAGCCTATTACTCGTATATGCTCGATGTAAATACACCTATACTTCTTTTTGACTGGCCGGGTGACCAGCCCGTATCCATAGGAGGATATGAACAGGCTCAGGCAAATGCCAAAGAATCAGGGATATATTTTGGAGAGGTTCTCGCGACTATCGCAAAAGAGATACAACCCGGCGATAAAATATGGATACAAGCCTCAAGCCTCGGATGTCAGGTAGTGTGCAGCGGTTTTGAATACATGCATGAAAACCCAACTCTTGCCGATCCTCAAGAGGAGATAGACCATGTTTTCC
>JABMSC010000201.1 GCA_013204685.1 Candidatus Omnitrophota bacterium
GCTATGCCCTGTCCTATAGGTATGGTAGTTATGTCGCTGCGCGACCATTTAGACGGATGCCTGCTTATGCCTCCTACCTCTCCCGGGAGATCTATCCCCGTTTTCCTGCCGAAACCGAATCTCTCCACATAATCATAAACTGTTTTCTTTCCCAACTCTTGTGCAACTTTCACCGTACCTATATTGCTGGACTTTACGATAACATCCGTAAATATCAGCCTCCCGTATGGATGATAATCATGCAGGATCCTTCCGCGCGTTCTGAATTCTCCGTTTTCGCAAAATATCGAAGTGTCCATCTCTACCGCTTCTTCATTCAAAGCGGCACTGGCGGTAACTATCTTAAAAACACTGCCGGGTTCATACACGCTGGCAACTGCGGAATCTTTCATAAAGTCCCGGGGTGCATCAAAATATTTATTAAGATCATAATCCGGGTAATTAGCCAGGGCGAGTATCCTCCCGGAATAAGGATCCATAACTATAACAGACCCTCTTTTGGCATTGAACTTATCGACCATCCACTGCAATTCCTCTTCGACTATGAACTGGATGACGCTATCTATGGTTAAAACAAGATTGTATCCGTTTTGCGCCGGCATGGAGTCCTCTTCATTGAAAAGCACGGTCCTCATCCGTGCGTCCCTTACAAGATGCCTCCAGCCGGGTTTACCTTTCAGCTTATCGTCTAATAAAAATTCAAGCCCTTCAAGGCCGTCATTGTCAATGCCCACAAATCCTATCACATGAGCTGCCATATTATCATTTGAATATTTTCTTTTACTTTCGGTCAGGAAATGTATACCGGAAAGATCATGTTTTTTTATTTTCTCTGCGGTTTCCGGGTCAACTTTTCGTTTGATCCATACAAACGCTTTATCTCTTGATACCCTGTCTAAAAGGACGGACCTATCCATCCTAAGGATTTCAGCCAGAATTCCGGAGGTGCGCTCCTTATCCTTAACGGCTCTCGGATCACAGTAAACGCTGGGTGCATCAAGATTTATCGCTAAGGGTTCCATGAACCTGTCGAATATGGTCCCGCGCCGGGGTTCTATTTTCAGGATCTTGTTATGCTGTTCGGAGGCCATATCAGAAAACTTACTATAATCTATGACCTGCAGGCAGAAAAGCCTGGCAAACAGAAACAACAGGATTGACATGAAAGCAAAAAAAACGAAATATTGTCGTGTCCTGTACATTGCTCCTCACGAGGCGTTATGGATAGAATGTATACATCCAGGGATAATTGACTGTGCTGTGCCCCGTTAGAAATTTTCAATTTTTAATGGGGCTAATCCGTGCCGCGCCCCATCAGAACTTTTAATTTCTAACGGAGATTAATCACGGGGTCTCGCTTCGGCATTCAATGTGAACAGGTCCAGGAACTTTCCAAAGAGACCGTCTTTCAGGGTGTAATCGGCAGGAGCGGCCCGTGCAACCCGGTAACTCTTGTTTTCCCTGGTCCGGTGGTTCACAAATTTAATTTCTTCACCGTTTAGCGATGTGAGCAGATATCTGGGGGATTCCAGCTTGGATAGATTATACATTAACTTTGAATTCTGGTCAACGAGGCCGGCCAGATACTTCCTGCTCTTCTGCAGTCCGTATCCTTCTTTTACGATCTCGACGCGCTGATGTACGAATCCCATCGCGGCCAGCGTAAAAATAAAACTTGTAATAATAAACCTGCGTAGTTTCATTTTACCTTATAGTTTTTCTGCCACTCTAAGCTTAGCGCTTCGCGCCCTCGGGTTAGCTAGAACTTCTTCCCTTCCCGGCGTTATAGGTTTTTTTGTTACAAGCGCAAGTTTTTTCTCTCTAGCCTTTTCACGGAACATATTCTTAATAATACGGTCTTCAAGCGAATGGAACGAAATAACACATATCCTGCCTCTCTGGTGCAAATATGATATTGTCTTCCCGACGGCTTCTTCTGCAGAGGAAAGCTCGTCATTCACATATATTCTTAACGCCTGAAACGTCCTGCAAGCAGGATGAAGTTTCTGGTTCCTGTATTTCCTCCCCACGGCCTTCTCTATGACCTCTACCAGCTCGCCCGTCGTCTCTATCCGCTTTCTCTTTCTGGAAGCGACGATCTCTCCGGCAACGCGTCCGGCATACCTCTCCTCGCCGTATTTTCTTATAATATCAGCGAGCATATCTTTGCCGAACTTATTTACCATCTCCCTTGCCGTCAAGGTCTGACCGGTATCAAACCGCATATCCAGCGGTCCATCTTTTAAAAAGCTGAAACCCCTGGTCGCATTATCTATCTGATAAGATGAAACCCCCAGATCAAATATAGCTCCGTCTATATACTCTACTTCGGAAACACCAAGTATTTTTTCTATATTTCTGAAATTTTCGTTAATGTATATTATCTGGCCGGAGTAATCTTTAAGATGCTGTTTTGTCCTGTCAAGCGCTTCGGGATCCCTGTCGACTGCTATAAGCTTTCCTTCCGGGCCGATTTTCTTAAGCACCTCTATGGCATGCCCGCCGCCGCCCAAGGTCGCATCGAGAACCGCGTCCCCGCGCTTAAGCGCCAGGTGTTCTATGGATTCCCGTAATAGGACCGGAAGATGCAAAAAAAGTCCTTTCATTTTCAGGTTGCGGAATATACTTACAAAAAAAATAAAGTACTCGTTATCATTTATCCTGATGGTAGACTTTTTTCATTATAACCATCTGTTTTCTGTATAACTTGCTGTATGTGCTTAATGGGTCCGCGGCTGCCTCACTTTTCCCTTTATCTTTCACGTTTTTATCGGGCGCTTGTTTCTTCCCGTAAAGGGAGCCCCCCATTTCGCAGGCTTGCAAATGTTTCTTTTTCATGTGTAACTCCACCCGGGTAATATTTCCTTTAAAAAATATTAATACCCCGAATTTTTAACAGGTTTTATTCACAGTCTTTTGCGATAAGATGTGACTTTTTGCCTATCCCTGAGGATGAAACGACATACCTTTTAACTCCAAGATGCGAAATTCCTGAGGGAAGAGCTCTGGCCTTCTTGATCCTTTCTACCATGTTGACGCAGTTAATGAACTCGACCTGTTTTTTGTTAAATTTGATAGCATATCGTCTGTACATCCTGTACCTCCAGTCAATGAATAATTAAAGCTCTATAAGCCTTTCGGCAATCTCTTCATAATTCTGTTTAGAAGAAGAGTAAAACTCCTTCCATTTATCCTTGTCCCATATCTCTATGCGATTTGACACGCCCACTATCATTATATTCTTTGTGAGTTTTGCGTATTCACGAAGATAGTCGGGAATAAGTATCCTCCACTGCTTATCGGGAGCTGTTTCGAAAGCCCCGCCAAAAAATTGGCGCTGGAATTTTCTCGCATCACTTTTTGTAAAAGACATGGATTTAAATCTGTTCTCCTGCGCCTTCCATTCATTGTCAGCGAAAACAAATAAACATTCATCAAGCCCGCGTGTGATGTAAAGCTTCTCCAGACACAATTCGTTTATGACGTCACGAAACCGCGACGGAATTATCAGTCTGTTCTTTTTATCAAGCTTGTGAACATACTCTCCGTAAAACACTCCACTGTCCTCCACTTTGTACCACTCTAACAACAAAGTATACACAAAAATGAACTATTTGTCAACTGCAAATCTCAGATTTTAAATTTTTTTAAAAAGTCGCTGCGGCTAATTAGGGGTATATTATTAGGAATATATATAATAGTGATCTGTGTTTTGGGGGTAAGTAATAATAGCCGTAGGGGCACGGCATGCCGTGCCCCTACA
>JABMSC010000202.1 GCA_013204685.1 Candidatus Omnitrophota bacterium
CACGAAGAGAGGGCCGATAAATTCGTTGATTATAGTTCCGCCTACGATAATACTTATAAGATAGTTGGAGATCTCTTTGAAAGCGGGGTTTTGATTCAACATAAGAGCAAGGCCGATGACTATGCCCCCGAACGGGATCAGGCCGCTTGCCGTGTATTTTCTGACCATGGGCGGGGCCCCGGCGACCTTTGCGCCAAGCGCCGTGCCTGCGTACTTTCCGATGATCCTGATGACCACGAAAAATATGATCAAGACAAAGATGATGTGTGGTACTCCGAAATCCAGATGCATTCCGCTTAGCACAAAAAATATCAGAAAAATCAGCTCTTCCGAATACCTTTCCAGCATGGGGAAGATCTTTTCGGGAGTCTTATTATAGTTAGTCACGATTATCCCCATTACCATTATCGAGAGTATTTCTTCGGCGTGGACTAAAGTGGCAAGCCCCCAGCATAGCGTAAGAAAACTCAGGATCAGAACAAAAAACACTCCTTCACTTTGTTTTGCGATACGTGTTGTGATGAAGTTAAAAACAACTCCGAGAAGGGAGCCAAGAAGAACGGACCCTGCCAGTATAAAGATGGGGGTGAGGATAGTGGCAGATACGCTGAACGCTTCCTTTGCTATGATGGACTGCGCTATGACTATTGCAACACTGTAATTTATGATGCCTAAGACATCGTCAAAACCGGCTATGTTCAGCATGGTTGAAGAGACTTTGCCTTTGGCCTTGTACTCATGGGTTACCGCTAGTGCCACCGAAGGGTCCGTGGGGGACCCGAGGCATCCCAGGAGAAGCGCGAACGGAATGAATATTGCGAACCAGGAAGCCTGAGGGAAATTCGTGACAAGAGGCAGGAGTATGATAAAGCCGGCAGTGATCGCCAGAAAAGTTACTTCAGCCTCGAATATTGTTATAAAAAAGATGCCTTTTCCCAGTTTTTTTATCTCAGGGAAGACCATGGTGCCGCCTATAGCAAAAGCTATGAAGGCGATAGCAATGTTTTCTATTATGTCGGTATCGGATGTGATGGTTTTAGGTATGAAATGACATATCTGGGGGTTAAGTATGATCCCTGCCAGAAGGTAACCGATGATCTTAGGGAGCCTGAGCCGTTTGAACTCTTGCCCAAGAACAAAACCGAAAAAAAGAATGATCCCTATTATTAAGAAGCTGTTCACATTATACCCCTTGATCCAATAAGTATAGCATACAGTATATTCAAAAACAAAACAGAGAAAGCTTTTCAGCCCCCGCGTATTAAAAAGTTATCCACAAAGTAGCGCAGGTTTAAACCTGCGCTACTTTGTGGATAACTTCTGGACACTATCATTTGCGAACATTGCTTGCATTGGATCAGGCCAGGCGTTAAAATAAAGAAGAAAAAACATATAAAAAGGGGAGCGCTATGGGGAAAGACTTTATGGTGAAACAGTTTTCAGCTGGAAGCTGTTATTCTTATGTGTTAAGCTCTCAGCGTGACGCATTAATTATCGATCCGCATATAAGCTTAGTGGCAGAATACACTAAATATTTAGAGAAAAATAATTTGAGGCTCAAACATATTATAGATACCCATACTCATGCGGATCACTTTTCTTCAGCAGCAATATTAAAAGAAAAATCCAAAGCAATAGTTCTTATGCATGAGAAAGCGGTCTCTGAAGTGGCGGATGATAGGCTGAAAGATGGGGACAACATTAAGCTTGGAACTAAAGAGCTTAAAGTTATATATGCCCCAGGACACACGGACGACACTATAAATATTTACGGAGAAGACAGGGTCTTCACAGGAGACGTGCTTTTGATAGGCAGTGTTGGCCGAACGGATTTTCAAAATGGATCACATGAATCCATGTTTGATACTCTTCAAAATCTAAAAGCCTTGCCGGATAAGACTGTGGTGTTTCCCGCTCACGATTATAACGGTAAAAAGTCATCGACGATTTCTCAAGAAAAAGAAACAAACCCCTTTATGAAAGAGGATAGTAAAGAAGCATTTGTTGAGTCTGCCTCATCAAAAGTACTGCCTAAACCCTTTAATATAGAAAATATCATCCGTGTAAATCAGAAGGGAGAGGCGAAAGGTCTCAAGATGGTAACTCCCTCCGAAGTAAAGGAACTTGCTTCTCGGGATTCCGAAGTCCAGCTCTTAGACGTGCGTTCGCCACTTGAATACAGTGAAATGCATATTAAAGATTCAGTTAATATACCGATCGACATGCTTCTTTCTAAGGTGAAGGAATTGAGCGAGTCTGGGAAGAGTTACATAGTTTTTTGCCGTACAGGGAACCGCTCTCCAATGGCTGCGGATATGCTCTTGCAGTCCGGAATACGTTCTGTAAGAATAATGGAAGGCGGAACTATCCGCTGGAAAAAAGAACGGTTTCCTGTCATCGAGGGAGCAGGTGGAATTTCTTTGGAACGCCAGGTAAGAATAATTGCAGGTAGTTTGGTTCTTACCGGGATAATATTGGCCTGGTTGGTAAACCTGGCATTTATCTGGATATCAGTCTGGGTTTCATGCGGCCTCATTTTTGCCGGTATTACGAATAGCTGTCTTATGGGGATCCTTTTAATGAAACTTTCCTACAATAAGAAAATATACAAGTCCAAAACAGGCGGCGGAACTTGTTCTATTAGCCAATAGAAATTTCTGAATTATAACAATTAAAAGGAGAGCATCATGAGAAAAACATTAATTTTGGTATTTGCGATTATCCTTCTGAGCTTTCTGATTGCTCCGAGTTTGTTCGCACATTGTGGTGTTTGCGGCGTGGGGAAAGAGAAGGAACACGAGGCTAAAGGCAGCACCGAAAAAACAACCGGATCTTGTTTTGGAGACGTTTGTGCTGCTACTTCTGAAAAAGGCGGTGTAAGGGAAATAACCTACGAACAGTTTCAGAAGATCCGCAATTCCGGTGAAAAATATGTGCTCGTGGATGCACTCTCTAAGGAAAGTTACGACAAGGGGCATATTGAAGGAGCCATATCCTTTCCGTACAAAAGAATCGATTATGAAACAGCACCAAACATTCTAAGTAAAGCTGACAATATTATTGTCTATTGTGGAAGCTTTGAATGTGCGGCTAGCACTAAAGCAGCACATCGCCTGCAGGCATTAGGGTACGAAAACGTTATAGATTATAAAGGCGGACTTAAAGAGTGGCAGGAAAAAGGCAACGAGCTGGTGCAGTAATAGTACTGCAAGTAAACATGGAGAATAATGAAAGAATATGATCTGGCTTTGACATGGGACAAGGATCCATGCCTTTTTACGGATATCCTCGAATCTGACTGCAAAAAGAAAGGGCTTTCTTTTTTGTGGATCACTTTTGAAGAGGCAAGAGGAATAATAAAAGACCTGGAATCCAACAAGCTTCGTATAAAAGTGCTTTTAGATACAGAAGCTACTTATGACGAGGAAGGGGATCTATATGCCAGGCTTTCTTATGCCGTGAAAGATTCAGGTGGAGTTGTTGTAAATGATCCTGACAGGACCAGGATGTCCGTTGATAAAGCGGTCATGTATTATGAAATAAAAGGAGCGGGGATCATAACCCCTTACACGGTAGTCGTGCGTAACTGGGAACCCACTGTTTTTAAACTGACCGCAGAGGAAAAAGAAAAACTTAAAACCCCTTTTATTATCAAACCCGGTTGTGGGTGGGGGCATAGAGGTGTGATTTATAACGCGAAAGGAACAATAAGGGAAATCGCCCGGGCACGTGATTTTGACCGCGGAGATAATTTTCTTTTGCAGGAGAAGATATATCCGGTAACCCTGGAGGATAAAAGAGCCTGGTTCCGTGTGTTTCATGTCTTCGATAAGGTCATACCATGCTGGTGGGATGATACGACGTCAAAATACCACCAGGTAACACGTAACGAGTTCCAAAAATACAAGCTAAGCCCCCTGGTAAGGATCATCACTAAAATTGCTGACTTATCCAGGATGTCGTGGTTTTCCACCGAAATCGCCATAGAAAAAAAAGACGGCAAATTAAGATTTATATCAATTGACCATGTAAATGACCAATGCGATATGGAAGCGAGTTCCGAAAGCAAGGACGGTGTGCCTGATAACATCGTGAAGTTTACTGCCTATTCAATAGTTCATGCCGCAAGAACACTTATAAAAAACAAGACCCAGCTACATAAGAAATATACCATTCTACTGAAAAAAAGCGGGCAAATTTCTTTAAAAGGACTGGGGTATGCCCCTAAACTGCTGTCCTATACATAAGCTGTCCATATCATCGTTATTGACACAAGCGCTGCCAGATGATAGATTTTAAGTATTAGTAACTAACAATAAACCAACAGGAGATCATTATGCGGAAAAACATTATCTTTTTAGCTGTAATAATTCTTTCAATTGTATTCATATCGGGTTGCGGAACATTTAAGAAGAAGCCCATGGTAGATCATTCCGATGACGAGAAAATTATGTTACAAGCTAAACTCCGCCAGCTTCAAAAAGAGAAAGAGTCTGAGACCGAAAAGTTGAGAATCGAAAAAGAAGCTGAAAAAGAAAGACTGCTTGCCGAAAGGGAAAGGATAATCGCTGAAAAAGAAGCGGAAATTCAGCGCATAGAAGAGGCGAAAGCGTTGGAGCTATCGGATAAAGAAAGAAAATTGACGGCTCTTGCAATGGCTAAGTCAGAACTTGAAACTCGGCTTCAGGAAGAAATAGGAGAATATAAAGCGAAGCTTGAGATGACAGAGAGGGGATTAGTTATTACCTTTTTGGCTGAGATCTTTTTTGATTCAGGAAAAGCTGTTATTAGCGCAACAGGAGAAGAGCCTCTAGAGAAAGTAGCAGCAGTATTGAACGGTAGTGTTCCCAACTCTGCGATTGCCGTGGAGGGCCATACTGATAATGATCCTATAAAACATTCCGCGTGGGAATCAAACTGGGAACTTTCTTCGGCCAGGGCACTTGCGGTATTGCACTATCTTATTGACAAGGGAAGCGTAAAACCCGAGAGACTTTCAGCAGTGGGGTATGGAGAGTACAGGCCAGTTGCCAGTAATGACACCCCAGAAGGCAAACAGGAAAACAGGCGAGTTGAGATAGTAATACTTCCCTCGGCTCTAAAGAAGGTTCCGGCCGATGAGTTGTAAATAGTAAATTAGCTCGAAGAATATGATAGGGGCACGTGTATTACGTGCCCCTATTTTTTGTAATAGATATTAAGTCAGAAAGTTAAAAACAAGAGCTTCCAGTGATAGGAGTAGAAACGCCCCGGGAAAAATCCAACGTGCCCATCGGTCGATGGCACGTGCCTGCTCGAGCATATTATTCTTGGCGAGGGCAGAAGTGATCACCACTTCGAGCAAAGAAGCAAAAACCAGGATAGTCGAGAACAGAATAAAATAGTCAAGTCGTGTGAGGTAAGAGAATTTAGGAAGGTCCATTCCCACCATAAACCTGTAGGCGATCAGGGTGAGCATCGCGGTGATCGCTACGTTGATCTGAGTGCCTGATTCCTTCGGGTCTATCCAGAAGACTACCCATGACATTGCCACGATGAATATAAGCGGGACGATAACCTTTACAACAAAATAACCGGATTGTCTCTTGGCTTCAAAGAGAATTGTGAATAGTTCTCTTTTTTCCTGTAAGTTTGGGAGCTGAAAGACATGGGGCCTTGCCTTCCAATTGAGAACGCTCCAGTCAGCAACTGAGAAGCGTTCAGCGATACCACTTTCAAAAGTAGGATCTTGGATCAGCTTAACTTCATCTGGGGAGTATCCAGTTGCAATGAAATTGACATTGAAGGTCTGCTCGTCAAAAGGGAAATCACGTAAATTCAAAGGTTGGGAAAAGTGTCCCCATACACGCTGGCGATAAGTGACCGTTCCGTCCGGTGAGATCTCAACCATCTCAGGAAACGTTGCCCAGACCCTTTGTTGATTAAGAAGTTGTATGCGGGGGTTCCAGACTTCATTGAGAGATTTTCCGATCTCTTCTTTACCATCATGGGCAAGGCGAGGGTCTTTCCATTGGCACATGTAGAATACGTTAGCTTCAAAACTCTGGTTTACGGTATCGATCGCATCAACGTCGACGAGATATACAGCCATACGTACTTCTGTGGGCTTGTCGCCTTCAGAAGGACGACTGATATCAAAAGCCAGAGCCCGGGGGATGGCAATTACAGTTAAAAGTATGGTGATGAGCATGAATTTACGCATATCTTGAACCTTTCCTTTGTTGTGGAGAAAGACTTACAGTTTATGTGCTGAATTCTATTATATAGTAACAATTTTTCGAGTCAAGGATGATTGTTCGCGCAACGGGGTAAACTGTGAACTGATTCATTCTGACTCCTGACCCCGTTATAAGTTTCTTTGAAACTTTTAACGGGGCACGCTCATGAATACCGATCCTTCCTATTTTTATAGACATCGGTCAGATCAGGCGGTAGAATACAAGTGTCGATTCAGCATAAGATCAAAAAAAAGGGGAGGAATCATGGCAAAAGCCAGTGCACGTCACATTTTGGTGGAGTCTCAAGAGACTTGTGAAGAACTTAAAAAGAAGATCGAGTCCGGTGATGACTTCGCAAAAATAGCCGCAGAGCATTCCCAATGCCCGTCAGGCAAGCAGGGAGGGGACCTTGGCGAGTTTGGTCCCGGACAAATGGTTCCGGAGTTTGATGAAGTAGTATTCACCGGTGAAGTGGGAAAGATTCTGGGACCTGTTAAGACCAATTTTGGCTATCACCTCATTGAGATAACGAACCGGACGGAATAAGGGTTTCGTAGGTAAAAATGGGGACAGCGACCATTTAAAAACAAGGGAGCATGATGGAGTTTGGAAATGTATTGAAAGAGATTATAGAAAGAACGAGCATTCTGGGCGTTTATGAC
>JABMSC010000203.1 GCA_013204685.1 Candidatus Omnitrophota bacterium
TCCATAAGTTGTGGCCTCAAACAACCTCTATATTAGATAAATTTTAAATAGATTGGTGGTATTAAGTTAGCGTCTCTAATGTTAGAAGAGACAAATATATTGAAAATAGTTGCATGAATTTAGGGAAAAAAATTGTCTTTATAGTATAGGGGGAAACAAAATGGAATATATTTCTTTAAACGGAGGAGGAGTTTATGGCTAAGAAGAAGAAAGCACCAGTAGATGGGTTAATCCCACAAGAGACTATTGAAAGCAAAATACTTTTGATCAGAGGGAAAAAAGTTATGCTTGATAGAGATCTTGCCAAACTGTATGGTGTAACCACCGGGAACTTCAACAAAGCAGTCAAAAGAAACATGAAGAGGTTTCCGGAAGATTTCATGTTTCAATTAACTGATAAGGAGAACGATTCTCTAAGATTCCAAATTGGAATCTTAAAGAGAGGCAGACATTCCAAGTATTTGCCATATGTTTTTACCGAACAGGGAGTAGCAATGCTCTCCAGTGTATTGCATAGCGAAAGAGCGATACAGGTGAATATCGTTATTATGCGAGTTTTTGTTAAGCTTAAGGAAATGGTTGTCACGCATAAAGATTTAATGCATAAATTAGCCGAATTGGAAAGAAAAATTGAAAAACATGATGAGGATATCTGTACCATATTTGAGGCAATTCGACAACTAATGGAACCTCCTCCGGAAAAGAAAAAAGGACCAATAGGCTTTGCTGCAGGGACGAGTGCTTAAAAAACAAGGTTTGAACGCCCTCTCACCTATTGCGAGGTATTTCTGAATGGCCTTGGTTCGTCGTTCGTGGTTCGGGGTTCGTGATTCGTCGTGGGGTCCCTATGTGGGGAGATCCTTCGCTTCGCTCAGGATGACAAACGTAGGCTTTACCGACTAAATTACTTAACGTTTCTGTTGGAAACGTTTTACGGCGTCGGATTATTTTCGGCTTAACAACTTATGCGTGCCCCGTTAAAGATCTTGGGATGCACCTGGGTAGAGAAATCTCTAACGGGGCGTGCCCCGTTAAAAATCTCTGATTTATAACGGGGTTCACTAGCGTTCCATAAGTTGTGGCCTCAAACAACCTCTATATGGGGGTAAATAATAAGCCCAGCCTAAGGGCTGGGCTTATATAGTATATTTCTAGGGGGCACCCATTGCTGTTGCTAATTTGAACGGATCTTCTCTAAACGCTCTCTAACCTTTATTTCTTCATCACTATTGCCAGTTACCTTGTAAAAATAGGCCATCGACTCCAGTATATTGGCCACAGAGGAATCGTCTGGTCCAGAGTGTTTTACGCGGATAACCAGTGCCTGTTTATAAAGAGGTTCAGCTTCAGTGTATTTACCTTGAGAGGAATAAAGTTGAGCCAGATAGAACATGCTATCTGATACATCAGGATGATCCGGGCCAAGGTTTTTTTTGTTAACTTCCAAGGCTTTTTTAAGCATTTTGAAGGCTTCCGAATACTTCTCTTGCTGATAAAGTTCCATAGCTTTATCAGTTAACTCACTAGCCGATTCCTCCTGAGCAAAAACAGTCGTAGTAAACAATAGGCAAATAGTTATGGATAGTAAAAACTTTATGCTAAACATTGCTACTCTAAATGGTCTTTTTACCTTCATTATTCCTCCTTGATTGAATTTGCATTTAGAATTTCTGTACGATCAATTCGCCAGAGGCAGATACATGACCTCTATTGATCGAACAACCAGCACTATTAATGAGACTTATTATAACAACCTGTACAAATTTTTACAACTCTACCTTTCCACTTTTTGCGACCGGTTTGATTTAGTCCAGGCGGCTTAATCGCCCAGATCTTTTTCCCCGAGACACTTGCCGTTCTTGTAATAAAACGCCCAGGAGGGTTTCCCATCATCATAGTGTACTTGGGTGCCATGCCACTTGCCGTCAAGATAGTTACCTGTTACTGAGAGTTGTCCGTCCGGCTCATACGTCTTAGTGGGGCCCTGCTTCATTCCGTCGACGTAGTTTCCGGTTCGCCACCCGCCGGGTTCATTGCCGGCACTACTCCTGAATGGACCCTGGGCGAAGCCGTTCACATAGTTGGCGGTCTCCGCAAACACTCCGGTGTTGGAAGAGTAGGTCGTAGCCTTACCGTGCAAGGGCCTCAGCGTCCACTTGTCCACCTTGTCCGGGGAAGACAGGATCGCAATAAATTCATCAAAGGTCATGGTACGTCCGTCGGAGAATACGTGCTCGCAGCGGACGTTATCGCGTTCAACGTCGAAGAGCGGCTTGACTTCACGGGAGAACTCGGTGAACGACATCGGTACTGTGGCCTTGTACTCATAAGCATAACTATACTCGAGACTCTTGAAACCCTCAGTCGAGTATCTGAGCGCTGTACCGCCGCCGTCCACCCTAATGATCCTCGGACCGCCTCTTTTAAGTTTTTTCTCTTCTTTTTTCTTTTCGATCTTCTTTTTTACGACCTTTTTTAGTTTGTCGAGGTCAATGTCCTCTTTTTTAAGACCTTCTTCCTCTTTCAGCATTTTCTCGATCTCTTCATCTACGATCATCAAAAGTTCTTCATCGCTGATGCCTTCCAGCTCCTCGTCGTCGAACATATCCTTAAGATCCTTGGTAACCTCATTGGAAAGATCATTGACAGACTTGGATACGTCCTCACCTTCGAAGGTGTACCCACCATTATCCGGGTATTTCCACACAATAGCGGTGTTCTGCTTGCCGTCCAGTGTTTCCCAGGTAAGACGAAAGGATCTAGAGTACACCTCGGTTATCCGTATTGTGTCTTTTTTTGTTTTCTTTACAGATTCGCCTATAAGCCCATGATGCGAGTAATTTGGTTTGGGCTTTGAGTACGCGCCGCCCACCTGAACAAATTTCTCACCCTCGCCGAGCACCGCGTAACGTATACCTTTCTGGGAATCACTGTAATAGATCACGTATCCCGGATTAAAGATGGCTCCTGATTCCGGAGGTCCGGCCTTAAGACACGTCTCGCCCTTCCAGTATCCGACACTAACATAATTCCATGCTTTTTCTGCGGTGGTCCCGAAACCCGCTTTTTTGTTTAGCGGCGTTTCCCAGTCGTACCTGCGCACGTTAAGCTTTTTGCCTGTGAGCATTTTCCCGACATACTTATTTCGTCCACCGGCAGACTCCACAGCGCCCGGCTCCACGTGTTTAACGTCTTTGTACCCGCCATATTTGTTAACGATAACCGACCATTGCCCGCCTTCAGCATCCTCCCACGACACTTTGAATGACCTGGACTTAGCGCTGGTTATCTTTATTGTCTCCTTGATGGCCTTATTTGATTCCGATATAACACCCGCATGGGAATAATCGCCTTTCTCCTTACCGACAGACCCCGCATATATTATCTCTGGCGATGCGCCCAGCACGGCATAATGGATGCTTTTGTCTATACTGTTGTAATATATAAGGTACCCCGGGTTGAATGCCGTACCTTTTTCTATCTTTCCCGTCTTGAGGCAGGCGCCCTCCTCAAAATATCCTACGTTCAGATAATTCCAGAACCTGGCCCTTACAAACCCCGCGTCCTTGCCGATCGGTGTTTTCCAATCATATCTTTCCACGGTAAGCTTGCTTCCTGAAAGCTTACCTTTATATACATTAGCCTGGCCGCTGGGTGTCTCAAAAGGTTTCTCTTCCTCGTCTTCATCCTCGACATCTTCTTCTAACTCTTCCGGCATCTCATCCAGATACTCTTCTTCTACGGTGATAGTTTCATGTTCCTCGTCCACGTTGCCCCACTCGTCGGTGACCTTAAGAAGTACACTGTACTGGCCCAGCTCCGAGTAGAACCTCTTGACCTCGGGTCCCGTCACCCCTTCATCATAGGAGGCATCCTCCTTCTGGAAGGTCCATTCGAACTTCCTCTTGTCGTTGTTCTCGGGATCGTCCGTTATCGCGCGAAAGGTCACCTCTACGCCATGGGGCTCTGATCCCAACGCTATCTCCGGTTCTTTAGGATCTATCTCCCAGTAAGCGCCGAGGTCTTTGAGAGCAAGCTTGATCTCAAACTCGAACTCCGCTTTCTGGTCTTCATAAACGGCCTCGACCACCGCTTTCTCTTCCCCTGTCAACGTATAGCTCTCTGTCTCGGTCAGCGTGACCTTACCGCTTTGATCTACTTTTATATTTTCGTCCGAGATAACCTCCCACTTGGCCTCCTTGGTCACGTCATCATAAGAACCGTCGGAATAATCGCTGATGGCCTTAAGCTGTGCTGTCTTGTTGTCCTCGTCAAGATACTTCTTGCCGGAGACCAGCTCGACAGTAATGCCTTCAAGTTCCACCGGATAGATCTCTACAGTCTCTTTCCTGACGCCAATTACCTCGTCATCTCTTTTGGCCTCAAATGTGATAGAAAGCGTTCCGTCGCTTGTTGGAACGACCTTGCCCTTGAAGTTGCCGTCATAGGTTGGTGTTTTGCACTTGACCCCGCCTATTGTCCATTCATACGTAACGCCGCCTTTCTCCTTCAGGTCCAACTTGGCTTCAAAACTGACCTCTTCTTCTTCGTAAATATCATCCTCGGGCAGGATGACAATGTCTTCAACTGTAGCGGTATACCTGTTCTTGATCTTCTTGAGTTCTTCTTCGTATCTTACTTTCCAGAGATCCCATTTTTTACTCAAGTCCGGTTCAGCCAGTTTCCGGTATTCCATAAGGCCCTTCATGTCTTTTTTATCTTTCTTATCATCCCAGCTGAAACTCCCTTTTATATCCTCCAGGACAAATTTCAGTTCTTCTATCATGCTTTCGTAACGGGAAATAAGGCTTGTGTTCCATTCCGCCGCCATCTTTAAACTGTCCAGTGAACATTCGGCTTCCAGGTATCCGAATTTTGTTCCTGCCTTTTTTGAGAGTTCATCTATTTTTTTTATCGCTTCAGTATACGCCTGGTAATTCAACATTGCCTGGCGATACATTTCACCGTCCACTTCAGTCTTCCCCGTTGCCGACACAAGAGGCTTATCTCCGCAATTAAGACCCTTTCGCACTTCCTCTATCTTTATGCCTCCTATCCCCTGGCCAAGCATAAACGCGGCCCAGCGTTCTTCAACACCTTCTATGAGTTTTTCGAGGAACTCCAGGCGCACCTTATTGCACCGCATATTCCAGTCCACCTGAACTTTAGCCCTCCACTTGTCCCCAATAAGCGGCTGGCTCATAATCTCCTCATATGACAAGAGAACCGGATCATTTTCCACCGCCCTGGTAAGTACCTCACCCACCCAGTGGTCGAACCACCAGCCGTCATGCTTTTTTGTAAGCATGAACTTTTTAAGATCACTACGTGGATATTTCTTGCCATGATATCCAAGCGTAACCATTTTCCATTTAGCGCCTTTTGAACCTTTAACCGGTTTGAAAATAGATTCCTCGTACATCGCGTCAGAAAGTTCATCTATCGAGCCCTGCCAGTATTCTCCTTTTCCATATCCGTAACCCATCCCGCCTATAGTTGACGCTATGTTGTATAACGCTTCCGGGATAGCAAAAGGCGGAAAGATAAGATATACACATTCTATACACGCGCGCGTGTAATTCTCCATAGCAACGGCTTCCACAATACTACTGCCCGGAATTCTGTACCGTATTATCGCCATCGCGACATTGTTCAAAGCCTCTTCATTAGTCCCAGCGCTCGCATATGCGTTATAATACGCATATGCCTCATTAGCCAGATTAAACCCCTTAAACCCGACATTGTTACCTACCTTACCGAGTATACTTTTATTGAGAGACTGATTGATCGACCCGATGCTTATCTTATGCTGAAAATGCCACCTGTCCGTGTAAACCAACCCTACATTGCTCTGCCTGAGCTTCTGAATGGTGTAGTTATCAAAAACGTCTATATAGTCGTTAACTCTGTCCATATTGTTATTGGCCTTTTTCAATAAATACGACAGCGCTATTTGAGCGCCGCCTTTTTTTCCGGCCATAGTCTTGACATAATCCGGTGTTTTTTCACCAAAGAGTTTTATTAACTCGTCTTTTTTAGCATACAACCCTAATGCCTTAGTAGCCGAATCCGGGAATTTAACACCGTCGTCCTTGTATGCCCATGCTTCATCTTTCAATACCTTCTTCATCTGCTCTTCTTCGTATTTCCTGGTATCCTCGTTATCTATTTTCCTTATCCTCTTTTTATGGTAATCTATAGATTCCCTGACGTTATGCAGAATCTCCGCTTCACCTTTTCTTGAAAGAGTTTCGATCGCTTTCTTCGGATTTTCCATCCATTTTGGATCGTTAACCATCTTCCCTGTAAGTTCTATGACCTTTTTAGCGAATGCGTCCGAATCCGTTATATTGCCTTTTGCGGCTATGACATCGCTCACGAATTTTTTCAGTTTTTTATCCCTCGTAGTCGCCGCATCCCCAAGATACTTTATGTGATCGTCCGTACTGCGATTTATATATTTACACCTTTTTACTATGGCTTCTATTGTACTGTAATTGCCTCTGAAGATTTCAGCATTTAAATGTCTGAGCATTTCCAGGGATACACCCGGCTCCATCTTATGATGAGGCTTGGGAATATCCATATCCGTCATCTTGAGTTTCTTCCTCTGCTGGTAATACTTTCTCAGCATTACTTCTCCCGGAACATCTACAGCTACAACATGTCCGTTCTTGTCCATATGATACATCTGTGCCCTGCCCCGCTTTACCATGTCCAGTTCGCCCCATTCAGCTCCGTATTCTCCTATATATACATGATGCGTCGCTCTCCGCTGCGCGGTACAGAAAGCGTCAAATTGGGCCATGGTCATACCCAGTTTTGACTTGAGTTTACTCTCAAAGATGTTCCTCATCATAGTAGAGTTAGTTGTGTAGACATGGAAAGCCGTGAAATCTATATCGCTCGCGAATGTCATGTTCGCGAATTTTTCATGCGCCCATCCGCCTATGTCGCCTTTCATGATGGTGTCATCCGGATACTGTTTTAAATAGTCCTTCACCGTCTCCGCCCATACCGCCTGCACACCTTTTAAACGCTCATTCACCATCGACCTTTCGGTATGCTGATATTTTTTATTCCAGCTGTCCTTCCCGAAAGCCTTCTCATAGTCAGCTTTATAGTTTATAAGATCGTGAAAAGATATGTTATCTTTTCCCATGTGCTTGAACACTTCCGCCATATTGCCTTTTTTGGCCGCCACGTCCCCTGCCTTTGAAAGAAGAGCTTCTATCTTCTGGCTTTTGGACGACTCCATCCATTTGGGTTTCTTAATGACTTTGATCCCTTGTTCCAATTGGATAGTCGCCTTCTTCTCCCATACCCCCGCACCCGTTATCACTGCCACGCTCACCCATCCAACCCCGGTTATCTTTGCTGAACTGAACGAAGCCTTACTGCCTTTCGCCTCTTCGAGGCCTATGAACGTCCCGTCAGCCTCCCATTCATATTTGGCGTTCTCGGGAGCTCCGCTAACCTCAACGGAAAAGACTATCCCCAGCCCCACTTTCACGGGTACCACAAGTTCATATTCTTTAGCGTGAACGGACTGAACGGGTATGGATAGAAAGGATACGGATAGAGCAAGAACGTATATCAGGATCTTAAAAGAAACTGAACGGCGAGAACCACAAGACATATAACCTCCTAACTTAACGCCTCGGATAGATCTTATCCCGGACGTGGGTTGTGACGTGTATTCCAGGTTTTTCAATTACCACCTGCACCCGCGTTCAGAGCGAGAGAAAACGATAAAAATATTGATAAAAATATCCGTAAAAATGAACTCATCTATTTGTCCTGTCAATTAGCTCTTTTTATGTATCCATTCCCCCTGGTCGTTTTCGTACGACCAGGTCCTCTTCCCGTTCGGCCGGTAATAATATCCGCCTGTGGCCCTGCTGTTCTTCCACATGCCTACATATTTGTTACCGTTCTTCCATACATACACGCCATGGCCGTTCCTGCGGTTATCCTTGATCTCTCCCACGTACCAATCTCCGCTGGGCCAGACCATTTTACCGTGTCCGTGCTTCTTGTTGTCCACATATTCTCCGATATAGTGGAGTCCTTCTTTGGGAATGAAGACACCGTGACCGTGCGCCTTATTGTTCTTGAGCTGGCCGATATACCTGTTGCCGTTCTTTTCTTCGAGGATACCATGGCCATTCCTCTTTCCGTCCTTCTTTGTCCCTACGTACTTGGCTCCGCTGGGAAACACCGAATAGCCGTGCCCTTCTATCTTTTCTCCCACAAACTGTCCAATGTATGTTTCGCCGTTGCTCCAGACAAATTTACCGTGCCCGGTCCGTACGTTTTCCTTCCATTCACCCGTATATATGTCTCCATCGGTCCACGCATAGGTCCCGTGCCCGTTCTTACGATCATCCTTCCAAAGTCCCGTATAGACATCGCCATCCGCCCAGGTCATTATCCCGTACCCGCTTCTTTTGTCGTCCTCGAGTCCTCCCGTGTATCTTGCCCCATCCTTGTACTTTTTTCCTTCAAGCCCTTCCCTGCCGCCCAGGATACCACCCCGGGAAGCTATCTCCTCCGACTTTATGTCACCAAGCAGCTTCTTCGCTGCTTCATTTTCTGGAGATAATCGAAGCGCCTGCTTCAAACGTTCATAGGCTTTGTCCGTTTCGCCCATGGCCATGTATGCCCTTGCCATAGATATCTGCGGAAGCGCCGATTCTTTATCTATCTTCCTTGCTTCGAGTGCTTTTTTAAGCGCTAGAAGCGCCCACTTTTTATCCAGCCTGCCGGTTTCGATGTACATCTTCGTATACTCATCAGCCTGACCGCAGAGCTTCGCCTTTTTTTCAGGATCAGCGGGACCGGAGCCCGACGCAGTAAAACCGATAAAACCGCATATTACGACAGTCAGCACCAGAGTTAACACTTTCTTCATCTTAAAACCACTCCTTTTCAAGAAAATTGCCTTTTATTAATTAAATAGAATTCTAATTATATTATACGTCCTTTATTTAGCATATGTAGTTTACCTTCGAATCGGAACAGATACAAGAATTTGTAGAAGATAGCAAGAGAATAGCAAGACGCTTTATGTTACTAATGCACTTATAACAAGCTAGAAAACAAATATTTAATTCATAACACGTCCTTGTTTCCGAGGATAATAATTCCCATTGGCTTTAATTAATCGTGCCTTAAAACCTTTGCCCCCATATAGCGCCCCGGAAATGCTAGTTATTGCTGAATGGCCTTGTTTCGTCGTTCGTGGTTCGGGGATCGTGGTTCGTCGTTCGTGGTTCGGGGTTCGTCGTGGGGTCCCTATGTGGGGAGATCCTTCGCTTCGCTCAGGATGACA
>JABMSC010000204.1 GCA_013204685.1 Candidatus Omnitrophota bacterium
AAACAGAAAATTTCCAGGCCGATCCCGACCAGTAATGATCTGAAAAAAGAAACAACACTTTATGACTTTGAAAATGGCGACGAAGGATGGGGGGTTCCTGCGTGGGCCGTGGATAAACCCGACCACGTTGCTGAATATATTGAAAAAATCGACGGCATATCAACTAAAGGAACCGGAAGCCTTGGAATATACGCTGAATTCCCGGGGAACACCTGGTCCGGGGCGCTTATAGAAATACCACAGTTTCTTGATCTGAAAGATTATGATGTGATTTCCGCCGATATCTACCTTCCTCCCGAAGCCCCTCGAGGTCTCAGAGCAAAATTGATACTGACGGTGGGTGAAGCCTGGAAGTTTACAGAAATGTCCAGGGCCATACGGCTCACGCCGGGCAAATGGACATCTGTTACAGCAGCCTTAACTGACGATAGCGCGGACTGGAAAAGAACAAAGGTCACCGAAGCATTCCGCCGAGACGTACGCAAGATCGCTATCCGCATAGAATCCAATAAACCCGCCTATTCCGGCCCTGTAATAGTGGATAATGTACGGGTCGGAGCGTATAAATAGTTCAACCAAAGGGCTCAAGGATCAAGGGGTGTATGTCGGGTTTCGTGGATCGGGTTTCGTGGATTGTGAATCGAAGATCGATAACCGAAAACCGAATCACGAATCACGAACGACGGAATACGGAATGCGAGCTGTGATCTGATTAGTATATCCCCAGATCCTTAAGTCTCTTGTCCGATATGCCCAAGTGGTGTGCGAGTTCATGCTGCACGGTATGGGTTACTATCCGAACAACATCCTCGTCTGTTTTGCAGATCTTTTCAATGTTTTTCTTGAAGATAGAGATCTTATCAGGCATGACCATGCCGTAATAGTGGCTGCGTTTTACCAGGGGCACTCCCTGGTAAAGGCCAAGGACCAGCTTTCGGTGAGAAGTATCAATAGATTTTGACTGTTCGAGAGTAGGTTCATCTTCTATAACAACGTCCACATTTTCAAGGCTCTCTTTGAAAACCTCGGGAAGATTCTCCATTGCTCTCATAACAAGTGTTTCAAATTGTTTTTGGTCCATAACTTACCTTACAGCGCTAGGTACCCAATAACCTTTGTAGGGGCGAAAAATTTTTCGCCCCTACGGCTTTTAAGTCAACCTCCGAACAAATCATCCCCTGGATCTTTCTTTTTATTGTCCGCTTTTTCTGAATCGTCTCCGATCCAGCCTTCCTCACGCGCATCCTTAACATAATATTTTCTGTTTTTAATAAAAACGTAGTCGCTCCACACCTTCCCCTCTTCGGACTGAGAAAGCTGGATCTCCTTTATGGCATTTGCCTGCGAGACAAGCTCGTCCGTCTGGTAAACAATAGTAGCCTCTAAAGTTTTTGGCAGGACCGGGGATTGCTGTTCATATTCTCCATGGTGAGAAAGAATTATATGCTCAAGTCTAAGGGAAAGTTCATTCGGGAAGTTTTCTATTTCTTTGATTTTTTCCGTAAGCAATCTATGCCCTATCACTATATGACCTACAAGTCCCCCTTCTATGGTATATTCCATCTTCTTTTCATCCAATTCGAAGACTTTCCCTACATCATGAATAAATGCTCCAAAAATCGCTATATCCCTATCTGCGTCAGGATAAAGATCGCACATCTTATCTACAATACACATGACTTCGTAAGTATGCTCCGCCAGTCCCCCTATGTAAGCATTGTGCCAGCTTTTTCCCCCTATACCATTCATAAGCTTTTCCATAAACAAAGTGTCATCGATGAATTTATCCGCCAGAGTTTTGATCCACTTGTTTTTTATCCCCCCCAAGCCGGAAACTATTTTTTCGTAGATCTGATCTTTGCCCTCGGCAACTCTAACCATATCTTCATGCTGAAAGGCCCGCTCATCAGCTTTGGAAAGAAGATCTACCTTTAGCTGTTTCGTCTCTCTATATTTATCCACCACACCTTTTACCCTAACCACATCGCCCGTCTCGGCTGCGGCATTAAATTTATCGGCATCATCCCACAGGCGTCCTTCCAGCTGTCCTGTTTTGTCCTGCAGGGAAAGCTCCAGATAGGGTTTATCGTATTTCGTCAGCTTAAGATTTTTCTTGCGTAATATAAAAAAAGAATCTATTTTCTCATTTACTTTAAAATCTGAAATAAATTTTTTATCCATTGTTCCCTTCTCCTTGTTAGTTCACGGCTCACAGCTCACATTCCGTATTCCGTCGTTCGTGATTCGTGATTCGGTTTTCGGTTATCGATCTTCGATTCACAATCCACGAAACCCGATCCACGAAACCCGACATACACCCCTTAAACCTTAACCCTGAATACTGTTCTATGCCTCAGCCCCAGCATATAGAATCAAAATCACAAAACCTGCACCTTTCCTTATCGTCACGTTCTTCCAGCTTATCAAACTTTAGAGTTTGCATGTCCTTCCAGCATTTTTGTATTGCATTTTCGAACTCACCGACCATGCTGTCGGTAAGTTCGACTACTTCGTTCCTGTAGCTGCCTTTCTCAAGATCGTATTTTTTCACCGTCGCGCCCACCGGGTCCAGGAACTGCAAAACGCCTTTGGTGACCCGATCCTTATCCTTACCCCTATGGTACTTCTCGTACAGCATCTTGTAAGCGATAAGCTGTCTAAAATAATCATCGCAGTCATTGGATAACAGATCCCGGCAGTTCGCTATTTTTTTTACATGTTTATCCGGTTTCCCGGTTTTGTAATCAACTACCTTGATCTCGCCAACCGACTCCTGTTCTATCTTGTCAAATGTTCCCCTGAAAACAATGCCGCCGGGAAGTGTCACTTCAAGCTTGTTTTCAAGCTCTATGGGCACAACAGGTGACTTTTCCTCGCGCTTATACCAGTCTTTCACTCTTTCAAGCTTGTCCATGCATGCGGTTTTTACGGCTTCACTCGCACCCTGGAAAGCAAGGTCCCTTATAAAAGCATTTTTGAATTCTGAAAAGGGAGGGAATTTCTTTTCTTTCATGTAAGCCGCATACACATCCTCCAGGGCCTTATGAGCGCAGTTACCAAAGATAAGCTGCTGTTTCTTTCTGCCCGGAAGCATAAGAACATTATCATAAAGGAACTTTCTGGGACACTTTATATAATTGTTGAGACTCGTGGGGTTGAGAGAAAGGTTTGAAACTATATCCTTAAGGACTTCTTCGGTATCACTGAAAGGATCCTGCGTGAATGTTTTCTCGAGCAGTTTCACGAGAAATTTCTCTTCATCAGTTGGTGCGCCCTCTTCAGGCTTTATTCCAAGGTGACTCATGAATGGGCTGACTATGGTTTTATCTGCAGGTGTTGCCGTGTAAAAAAGATGCGCCTTGGCCCGGGAAGAAGCCACATAGAAGAGACGCAGTTCGTCATAACGGTCCAGATCTTTCCTTTTTTGCTTTTCTTCCACCCTCTCTTTGCTCTTAAAAATATCAGGTGGTATTGAAATAATATCGGACTTGCCCCTGGAAGGCCAGCTTTTGCCCTGCAGGCAAAACGGAAGAAACACGGTATAAAACTCCCGGCCCTTTGATCCATGTGCCGTATAAATGCAAACCCCGTCTTGACTTAAGGTGGCGAGATTGCCCCTCAAGGGCATAGCGCTCATCTCCATAAGCTCAAGTTCATCCATGAACTCTTTTAACTTAAGACCTGGTCTGGCCAGGTCTGCCTGTTTTACCCTGCTGATGAAGGATACCAGTGACCTCAAGTCTCTCATGCGCAAGACCTTATCGTGTTCATACCTCTTAAGGATGAACTTATAAAAAGACGTATCATCAATATATCGCATGATCATGTCGTGGATAGGCCTGGTGTCAGAATCGGCGAGAACGCGCTCTATGGCCCAGGCGGCAACATGCAGGGCGTATGGATTTTTGAGCTTTATCTTCCCTTCCTTCACTATCGAAAGAGATCCGGGATCTTTTTCGTCGGGTTTTTTTGATGACCCGTCCGCATCTTTTGTGAACTCGCCGAAATATTCCTGGAACTGCTGGAAGAGATTCAACTTATTAAAACGCCCCGAGGCGCTTCTGCCGGAAGATCGGTTCTCTATATTAACAAAATGCACAAACTTAAGAACATCAGAGTGTTCCGCCCCAATATAGTCAGAAGTGAGTATCCTGTAAAGAACGAGCGATTTTTCGTCTACGCTCTCAGCGTCAGAAGAAGCAAGCTTAAGAACATCCAGTATCTGGCGCACCCGTTTTTCGCAGCGGATATCCTCTTTACCATCCGTGGCATATGGTATACCCGCCCTCAGGAAGGCCTCTATCACCTTTAATATCTGTCTCCTTTTCCGGACAAGCACTGCGATGCTGTTATAAGGTTTTTTTCTTTCTTCTTCCGTGAGAGAGGTATCCTTTTCTATTATCCGGCCTTGTCTTTTTATCTCTCCCACCATAAAGGCCAGTTCCTCTTCTTCTGTTCCAAACTCAAGAAAGCGAATATCTCTTGAATCATAATCCCGGCAGGATTTAAGTTGCTTCACATCCATACGCTCCCCTTTCGGAAGCTGTGAGATTATTTTACCGGAGACGTCAGTAATGTCTCCCGTGGAACGATAATTGTTGATCAAAGAAACTGTCTTTAGGTCCGGGAGTCGTTTTTTGAGAATTCGAAAATTCGAAAGCGTCGCCCCCTGGAACCTGAAAATAGCCTGATCGTCATCTCCCACACAACATAAGTTTGGAGCGTCGGGGTTAAGCACTGAAAAAAGCAGCTCAAGCTGTGCCCCATTTGTGTCCTGATATTCGTCCACCATGAT
>JABMSC010000205.1 GCA_013204685.1 Candidatus Omnitrophota bacterium
AAAATAACATTTGTGTCCCTCGGGATATTTTCAAGGCCGGTCACTTCCACCTTGATCCCGGAAGCATTGACCAACAGAGAGCCCCAGAGACGCGCCCCTTTTTGATAGAATAATTTTTTCTTTTCTGCGTCCTTTACAAACAAGGCTGGTACATATGAAACCATGTTTATAACCATGCTGTAAAAGAACACCAAAAACCAGAATACACCGCTGTGGATGGATCTGAAAAGCCCCCTCAAATCACTTCCTCTCTTTTTTTAATACCCATCCAGCATACTACGCGATCGGAACATAAATGAACCACTACGTACAGCAATATCGTGGTTATTGCTACCTTAAAGGGGGGGACATAAACAATTGAGCTCAAAAGGATCGCTCCAATGATCCAATCCATCTGATCCCAGGGAAACCAGGGTTTGCCGGATGGTTTATTAAGTCTGCGTTTTATGAAACTTTCCAGCAGATCCCCTAATAGCGCCCCTCCCCCCATTAAAGCGCCTATCACAATAAAATTGATTTTTCCGTAATCAACAAGCGTGTTCTCCCTGAAAAAACTAACATTAAAATAAAGTATCGCTTGGGCGCCGGCCACAAGTATACCTGTTACGATACCTACGATGATCCCCCGCCACGTTTTATTTTTTCCGACAATTTCATTCCCGTGCCATTTAACGCCAAAATCGATCGGCACCGCAAGGCGGGCCAGGCCCTTTTTGAGGATTCCTGGCAGGGGCAGCCTGTTGCCGCAAGAAGCATTATGGTTTCCGAGAGCCGCCGGAAGCAAATACCAAAGACAGGAAAAGATGAATATAAGCATAATTATTTATTGAGCTTTCTGTAAACGTGAAGTATTCTCTGAACCACCGTAAGGTGGGAAAGAAAAGCAATTATTACCAGGGCCCAAAACACCTGGCCCACACAAAAACCGGCACCAAGAACGATTATCCTTACTGACCGCGGCATCAGGCCGGCTTCACATTCGGTATCAAGGCTTTCCGCCTTGGCCCTGGTATAGCTTACAGCCAGGGATCCAATTATAGCGATCACGGTCAATATAACATAATTCGTTTTTCCCAATTCTAAAAAGTGGATCAATATCCCTAAATAAATGACCGAATCCGAGTAACGATCAAGGACTGAATCCCAGAAAATACCAAAAATACTGGTTTTTCCGGTTAAGCGGGCTACACTGCCATCAAGTGCATCAAAAAAACCGGCAGCCCATATCAATATACCGATAGCCAAATAGCTTAAGTTGCCCCTCGCAATAAAATATGCAACCCCGCAATTAACCACAAACCCGATGAATGTTATCTGGTTCGGGGTTATTCTTGTCTTTGCCAAAATGTTCCCGGGATACTTCGCGATAACGCGAATGAATTTTCCGATTGGATCGGCCATTTTAAACCACTCTTTAAGTTCCTTTCTTTGGGCTCTTCTTTCTACTCTTCTTAGATTTAGCCTTTTTCTTCTCACAAGCCGCAATAAAATCTTCCACCATCTCCCGTGCTGTATTGTCATCATACTGCACGGGGGGTGATTTCTTGAAATATGCACAGGGTCCTAAAAGCGCGCCCGAGATTCCATTGTCCAGCGCAAGTTTCGCGCAGCGGATCGCGTCTATAACGACCCCGGCGGAATTAGGAGAATCCTCCACTGAAAGCCGGCATTCCAGATCCATGGGAAGATCCCCGAAATGACGGCTTTCTATGCGCAAAAAACAAAGCTTGTTGTCTTTCTGCCATGGAACATAGTCACTTGGACCGATATGAACATCGTCTTTATCAATGGTCCGTCCCCTGTTCTGTACTTGAGAGACAACGGCATTTGTTTTTGATATTTTCTTCGATATGAGGCGTTCTTCTTCCTTCATATTCAAGAAATCCATGTTGCCGCCCGTATTGAGCTGATAAGTATGGTCTATGGGCATTCCTCTGTCCAAAAAGAGATTTGCCAGGACCCTGTGCAGTATCGTTGCGCCTACCTGGGATTTAATATCGTCACCTACTATGGGTAATCCCTTTTTCTTGAAACGATTCTGCCAGTAATCTTCCCTTGCGATAAAAACGGGAACACAGTTAATAAAAGCGCACCCGGCATTTAATACCTGTTCGACATACCATTTTGTAGCTTCTTCTGAGCCCACGGGAAGATAATTGATCACAACATCGGTTTTTGTCTTTTTTAATATCCCCGCTACGTCATCGGTTTTTCCCGGAGCTTTTTTAATGACCTGTGACAGATATTTCCCCAAACCATCATGGGTCATTCCGCGATGAACCTTAACGCCGAGAAAAGGAACCTTTGCAAATACTTTGGCATTATTGGGCTTTGTGTGAATAGCCCGGCTTAAGTCTTTACCTACTTTGTTTCTGTCAATATCAAAAGCGGCAGTAAATTCTATGTCTTTTATATGATATCCGCCCAGGTTAACATGCATTAATCCGGGAACAAAATCTTTATCTTTCGCATTTTTATAATATTCTATCCCCTGAACCAGTGAAGA
>JABMSC010000206.1 GCA_013204685.1 Candidatus Omnitrophota bacterium
ATTCTCATTCTGGCGACAGGGGTTCGAATCCCCTTGGGGCTGCCAAAGCTATAACAGTTATTTTACACCTCGAGAGGATTCGAAGGGAGATTTGCGCCGAGCGAAGCGAGGAATAGCTGCAACGAACAGGAGCAGCGACAGCAAATCGAGTGGCCGACTTTGCCGAACAGGCAAAGCGCCGAATCCCCTTGGGGCTGCCAATTTTTGCGCGAGTGGCGGAATGGCAGACGCACCAGCTTGAGGGGCTGGCGGGAGCAATCCTGTGAGAGTTCAAATCTCTCCTCGCGCACCATAAAAAAAACCTGCTCAAAAAGCAGGTTTTTTTTATGGTCGGAGATCCCATCCTCCCATGTAGCTCAGGGTTGGTTTTCTTTCCTCGCTTTATCTTGTCTTCCGGTCAAAAATCTCAACTATCTGTCCTGTTGGACACAGGAATCTGCACCAGAATCTAGGGAAAACTACTGACACACCCAAGAATGCACAAGCAAGTATTATGGTGAGCGGCGCGGCAATATAAAAGAGAAACGCTGAAAATGGTTCGAAATAAGTGAGGTCCACACTCACCCCCGTCAGTAGCAGCGCTACAATAATGCCCATGAATGCGCGTCTAATAACGTTAAGGATCTTAACGGCTTCATCTGTCAGCTTGGGCTTTTTCTTTAATATTTTCCCCGCAACTTCCTGCGCGAATCCATACGGACAAAGGCTGGAACAATAAAAATTACGCCCTGTTGTAAGAAAAAGTAAGATCGTTATTGAAGCGATCAGAACGAGTAACGGAAAGCTCCCCAAAGGCACGCCGTTTACCAGCCAGCTTTTGAAAATAGAGATCGATAACAAATACCCGTTCGCAAAGCCGACAATTGTTATACTTGATAATATCAACAGCCATCTGTATTTTCTGAAAATTCTCGGCAAGAAAAAACTTAATATGGCGAATAAGACAACTATGGCTGCCAGGATTTTCTTTATTCTTGCGGCACTATCCATTTCAAGTACAAGCAAGCTTTGATTGTTTAGATCAGCCAATCTTTTATGAAATGTCTTAAACGCTGCTGTAGCGGTGATGGTTGCGCCTGTTACGGCATCAACTTTTTTGTCCAGTGCCGCTTTTAAAGTAAGCCCATTCCAGTTATTTAAAAAATCAGTTTCTTCAATGCCCTTAACATGAGAGGCTGTCTCAAGATTGGGCAGAAACGATACCCCTTTAATGTTAAGATCCATATCCGTCCCGATAAGCATTGGAACGGGCCCTCCAAATCCTTTTATTTCATCCGCGAAAGGGCTTGTGCAAAGAACGTGGCCCAGCACTTTCCTGTCCGGGGAATAAACCCTGATCCAACCGCCGGGAAGGGGCTTAGCGTCAAGGGACTCCGCACCGGGGAAAATTTTCTTAACATAACTTATCCGGATATCCGGCTCTTTAACCTGAGCTTTACCGGAAAAAAAGGGAATGGGGCTCCCGAACCTTAAAGATACCCCAAAAAGGATCGCTATGAATAGAATATATTTGAGAGTTGCCTTTGCAGATCTGCTGACAGACATTTTATCTCCGATATAAAACAGGCGAGGGAACAAAGCCCCCCGCCCATTAAAACAAACTGCACGTTTGTGCTATGTGTCATGTGTAATGTGTTATGTTCCTGGCTTGCCATCTACGTAACACATTCCCAGAGAGCTTTCGCGTTATTTGCTCCCGGAGAGAACAACATCAACAATAGACCTGTCTCTTTTGTCCGGATTCTTCTGGTAGTATTTAACAACTGCGGTTATGATCTCCTTGTCCATATCGCCGCGTTTGGGATACAGTTTGTGCATATCCTCGCTTCTGGTTTCATACGCACAATCTACTACTCCCTGCACGTAAACCGTTACCAACTTTACGGTTGTTTTGTCTGCCTTCAGGCCCTCAACGACAAAATTCCCGTTAAGCTCACCACCGGTTAACATTGATGCGGCATCTTTTTCGGCATATGCCGATATGGAACTTGCAAGCAGCAATGCCATTAAAATAAACGCAACTTTTTTCATATCCTCTTCCCCCTTTGATTAAAATTTACTGACACTGATTATTTTCCTCTTTGCGTTTAATTTTACCATTTCATCACCAGAATCACCACCAAAAATTATCTTTTTCATTTAGATGCTTTTTCCATATACTTTTGCTAGATGGGATGCGGGGATCTCCATGGTAAGCTCTAATGCCGACCCCGGCATCACAACTGGAATTACCGAGGTAAGGATAAAAAAAGGCCCCTTTCAGGGGCCTTTTTTTATGGTTGGGATGCAGGGACTCGAACCCCGAACAAATGAACCAGAATCATCCGTGTTACCAATTACACCACATCCCACCGTTATTTTCTGGTTATATGTGAGAATTATTATACTACAAAATCGGTCTTTTGAAAGGGCTTTATTTGATAATTTTACTTACTCTTCTCTTCAATGCGGGCAGTTTATTCGAGATAATGTCCCATAATATGTCTATATCAACTCCAAAATATTCGTGTATCAAAATATCCCTCAGGCGCCTCTACAACTATGGAAAGACACGGTTCCGTCAATTGGTTAAATTTCTCTATAACGGCCAGTTCAGCGCAGCATGTAGGACAGGTTTTCAGGTGATCTGCCACTATCTGCCGGTTTTTTTCGTCGAGTCGGCCGCTCACATATTCAAATAACAGGTTTTCAATATCATTACAGTTCATTGGTTGCTCCTTTCTATGTCATCAAAGGCTTCAGTTGCACTCGCAATTTTTTTACAGCTCTGAAAATATTTGACCGCACTGTATTCTCAGGGCAATTCATTATTTGTG
>JABMSC010000207.1 GCA_013204685.1 Candidatus Omnitrophota bacterium
CAAGAAGAAGGGGCAAGAAAGATCGACATAAAGGAACTGCCTGTAAACATTCAGCTCCTGTTAAGAGGAGAGGCCAGAACCTTAGCAACAGAGGCAGTTTATCCTGAGTATGACAGTGGTGACGCGGCGGCAAAAGCGGACATGCTGGATTCTGTTAAAGATTGTATGATCGAGGAATATCTGCCGATGACCCTGGAAAAAGTTGGCAGAATAGCGCAACTGGGACTAAAACGGGAGAAAAGAATAAAACATGACCTCACGGAGTTCCCCACTCTTAAAAGAGTGGCGGGCCTTTCAAGGCGTGAAACTGTCTTAAGGGAAGACGGACATCATCTTGCGGTACGTTACCAGAGGAAAATAGCTCCTATGATGCTGGCTGTAGCTCAAAAATTTACGCCCCGCATTTTTAAAGATCCGGAGGATGTTTTTGATATAAGTTTAGATGAGTTCATTGCCTTGTTCAAAGAAGAAAACCCGGAATATATTTCCTTGACGTTCGAGCGTATAAAATTATGGGAAGAGGCGGAAAAAGACGCAGAGGAAATGTGGCCTGACGATAGATATAGTGCTTTCGAAGCTTACACGGAAAAAGCAAAGAGAATAAAGTCAATTTTAAACTCCCAGATAGACCAGGCAAAGCTTGAGAGGGTTAAGAATTATTACAGGGCCTTGTTAAAGAAGATCGATGAAAGAGTTGAGGAGCTCGGCGCCCTTAAGGACCGTCCTCCACAGGATGAAGGATCTCTTGAAGGCGGTGAGACCTTGGATATCTCCTCTATGGCAGGTGCTATTACCGCTATGGCGAACATGATACCGGCTGTCCCGGGTGCGGCGTCAGATGATCGGCTGTCTATCGCCACTGACGGTGCTCAAAGCTTTGTCGATATGCTTAAAAAGATTTCTCCCGAAAAAACCTATTATGACGGCATCAACGAGCCATACTGGGCCATATTTGGGGTAAGAATGATGGAACCCCTCATCAGGGATTTAGCTTCAACAAAAGAGGTGACAAATAGATATATGTCAAAAATATTCGATATACTGGATTCGACCCTTCATATTGAGGGATTGAATCCCTGGGCGTACGAAGCTATTAAGGAATACCTGGGGGAAAAAGAGTCTGAAAACGAAGTCAGCATACAAGCGAGACGCAGTTTAGCAGCAGAAACAGTAAATTCAAATCTAAGGCAAAGTTATAGCCGTCGTAAAAGATCATGGGACGGACCAAGAAGAAGCCACATTTATCACAGAGAGGGAGATGACGTTCCTGTCCCGGACGTATCCCCCGGGGAAGGATTCTTTATTGTGATGGAGCCTGACTACCCAAAAAATATCAGAAATAAACTGGAGCTGGTTATCTCCAGCTTCAGAAACATTGAACCGGACCCCCATAGACTTTATTTATTGGATCCCGAGCTTCTGCGTAAAGCTTTGGAAGAGTCCGTTGATGAACTCCCAAAAAAGAATATTCCCCCAGAACTGGAAGAGGACTGGGAAAGAATTCATGAAAAATCCCATAAAGTAGCTGACAGAGAAGGCCCTGTTATCATACGGTTTTATTATAAAGATATAATCATAACTCACACCGGGCTTATATACGCACTGGGCTATGTAATAAATCGGGATCTCCTTGCTCTCCGGCACAACTTAACATCTACCACGACAATGCCAGAAAAGATTGCAGCTATATCTGTTACGCTTGGCCAGATGTTCGGTTCTATTAATGAAACAGAAGAAGAAGGATACAGACAAGCGCTTGAAGAATTGCGTAATAAAAAAGATGAAAATGGACAGCCGGCTGTTCTTTTTGAAAGCACCGTTAGCAGTCTTGATATCCTCAAGAAAGACCCGCGAGTAGGTGATGTGGCAAATGAGAGATATAACAGGTCTTACCAAAAACTCTACGGCGATCAGGACAAAGAAGAGCACTTAAGCAGCGAACATCCCTTCTTTGGATATCTCGAGCGAATAAAACTATTGTTTCAGTCCCGATCTGAAGATATAAGTAAAGAAAAACTATTAAGAATACCGATCGAAGCGCTGGATGCTGTAGGATCACAAAATATAGGAGGTTTCTTAAGGTCCCTGCAAAGCAGACAAAACATGTTCATTGAACTATACTCGATCACAGGGATAGGAGAAGTCAGTGAACGCCTGTATCTAAGATATGGATTAGAAAAGCAAAAATTACCCGAAGGGTTCGTTGCGACCAGACAGAATACGGTAACCCTTTTTCCGGTTTTCAAGGGTGAGGATTTAAGCGATATTACTGTAAGCTCCAGAATGGGGGATGTTAATATTGGAATCAAGGACACCATACTCGCACCTGTAGGCATTCAGAATGATCCTGTCGGTTTAATAAGAAGCACCTTCCTGGCTCTTATGCTTATGTCTCTCGTAGATGATCTGGAAAATAACACACAGACGTATCCGGAGTTAAAAGATGCGATACAATCGAGCATTATGGAACCATTGAAGGAGATATGCGACCCCAGGTACAAAAAAGACCTTGCAGGGCTCTCTGCTGATGATATTATCGCACTCGCTTCAAGCAGCTCAGTTAATGACATACTCAAAGCCCTCAAAAAACTGATAAAACTTATACCAACTGCTCCTATAGATCCAGAAATAATACGCCGGAGCTATATCATATCCCGCGAAATAATGCTTAAAGCGTAATCCATAGAGCTTAAGTCTACATCTGCCATCCCCGAGGAAGAGTTGTGAAATTCCGTATAAGTTGTATAATAGATAAGGTTGTTGGTGGTTAATTGGGAAAAACTGGGGAAAAACTGGGGACGTGCCATTTGGGGACACTCCAGTCTGTTTTTGTTTTCTACAAACGGTGCAAAAGAAGGAGGAAAAATGGGGGACATTAAAGAGATCACGGCGAATGAACTGAACGCAGATGCTTTTATCGAAGAAAAAGCCCGGGAAATATCCGATCTGGTCGGTGACGGGCTGGCGATCAACGCCCTCTCGGGCGGAGTTGATTCTTCCGCGGTCACCATGCTGGGGCATAAAGCTTTGGGGGACAGGCTTAAAACATATTTTGTTGATAATGGAATAATGAGAGAAGGCGAACCCCAGAGGATCGCGTCGATATTCAAGGACATGGGCGTTCATGTGGAGGTTCTTGACGCCAGGAAAAATTTCTTTGACGCGTTAAAAGGCATAGCCGATCCCGAAGAAAAAAGGGAAGCGATCACGCAGACTTTCTATAAAGACGTCTTCGGCAAGCTCGTGAAGGACAGCGGTGCAAAGCATCTTCTGCAGGGCACGATCCTGACCGATGTCGACGAGACCATTGCCGGGATCAAAAGGCAACATAATGTTTTTGAACAGCTGGGGATCGATACGCAGGAGGCCTTTGGATACCAGATCATCGAGCCCCTGGTACAGCTCCGTAAAGACGGGGTGAGAAAGCTCGCCGAGACCCTGGGACTACCGGAAGAGATCTATAACCGTCCTCCGTTCCCCGGTCCGGCATTGTCGGCACGTGTGATCGGCGCGGTAACAGAGGAAAAAATAGATATCGTCAGGACCGCGACCTCTATCGTCGAGGAGGAATTGGCTTCCTCAGGCGCCTTTCAATGCATGGCGATCCTGCACGAAGACAGGGTTACGGGTATGCGCGACGGAAAGCGTGATTTCGGCACGCAGATCGAAATAAGGTGCTGGGACAGCATTGACGCAAGGGAAGCAAAGCCCACTGAGTTACCTCATAATACTCTCTGCAAATTAGCGGACAGGATGGTTAATACCGTTCCCGGGGTGGTAAGCGTTACATATAACATCGCCTGCAAACCGCCGTCATGCATGGAGGCGATCTAACCTTACCTAATTCTTAGAATAAATGAGGGCAGAAGACATGAAGGCCCTATAGAACGTCTTGCAGCATTCTAAAAAGGAGGAATTATGCTAGAAGATCTTAATAAGAGAACCCAGAGACTGAGTGTGGTCGACATAGGACTTCTAAAATGGTGCATGATCGTCATTGGCCTTATTGTTGCCAAGTTCTTTCCGGAACTTTTACAGGTGAGCTACATAAAGCTTATAGCTATAGCGGTTATCCTGGGAATGAAGCCTCTTTATGTGTTCTGGATTAAAAAATAAAAGATCGTGTGAATTTAGCCCGGGAGGGAGGGAATCGGATATATGTCAGGTATGAAGATCGATAAAAGAACACTCTTTGCCATAGGTATAGTTTTGTCGATTTTTGCGATTATTCTTGTCTATGAATGGGGTGGCGCCTGGAAGGAATATAAAAGCACATTAGAGCAAAGCGGTGCCATTACCTCTCAACTGTTGGAGGAAAAAGACATACCTATATATATGCTGATAGTTGTAACTATTATCGACTATGTAAAGCATTCCTGGTTGTGTCTCCTTCTGGCATTTATAGCTGCCGGTGCATTGCAAGAATTTGTTCCAAAAGATAAGGTGATAAAACTTATGGGCTCAGGTAGAGGGATTCTTCCGTATCTGATAGGCGGGGTAGGCGGTCCGTTACTTTCAATGTGTTCTTGCAGTATAATCCCTCTATTTGGGGGACTATATAAGAGGGGTGCGGGACTCGGTCCTTCTCTTACTTTTTTACTCGCCGCTCCTGCTTTTAATCCTGCAGCAGTTCTATTGACTTTATCATTGTTAGGCTGGAAATTTACTGTTGTCAGGATTATCTTTGCAATAGCGTCAGGGATCATTGTCGGATTTATTACCGAAAAAGTTTTAAAGGATAAAATAAAGGCTCCGGAAACCATAGAAATGGAAACTTGTTCCTGTGAGGCTGAAGAAAACAATGTAAGCTATACAGGAAGAGTTATCAATATGTTTCGTTATTCCTGGGAATTTGTAAAGTTGGTACTTCCACTAATACTTCTTGGTGTAATTCTTGCTGGGGCAGTGAAAGCTTTTTTGCCCCCGGCTTTTCTTGTAAAATATCTGGGTGTAGGTCTTGTGCCGATCATGCTGGCTTCTGCCATAGGGGTTTTCATGTATGCACCAAGCCTCGTTGAGGCTCCTTTAATAAGAGGGCTTTTAGAATCGGGGATGGGAACAGGACCGGCTATGGCTCATTTAATAACAGGACCGGCCTTGAGTATGCCGTCAATACTTGGAGTCTGCAAAATAGTGAGCCCAAAAGTCCCCGTTGTGTACGCAACGCTCATGTGGATATGTGGTGTCATTGCGGGCCTTGTTTTCTGGTTTATCATGCCTGCGTTTTTAGGATAGGAGGTGCAATGAAGATCGAAGTTTTTGGCCCGGGGTGTCCAAAATGTGAGCAGCTTGAAAGAGTGGTAAAAGAAGCTTTGTCAGAGTTGAATGTTATTGCCGAGGTGGAAAAAGTAAAAGATATGGGAAAAATAGTTGAAGCGGGAATTTTGATGCCGCCGGGGCTAAGAATAAATGGAAAGCTCAAATCTTCAGGAAGAGTCCCCAAAGTTGATGAAGTAAAAAAGTGGATAGAGGAGCGCCCATGAAGCTGAAGATTTTATTGGTCTTTTTGTTCGTTTTTGTCGTTGGTGTCGGTTTGGCTTGCGGGGAAGAAAATACTTCAGGCGACCATATTGCTGTATACTATTTTCATGGCAATTTCAGGTGCAACAGTTGTCATAAGATCGAAAATTATACCAAAGAAACCGTAGATAAATATTTTAATAAAGAGATCCGATCCGGGGACATTGTCTACAAGATAGTGAATGTTGAACAAAAAGAAAATGTTCATTTTGTCGAAGAGTATCAGTTATATACAAAGTCTGTGGTTCTTTCTCTGGTTAAGGATGGGAAAGAAATTAAATATAAAAATCTCACAAAGGTTTGGGAATACTTGAACAGTAAAACAAAATTTGAAGATTACGAGAAAAAAGAAATAAAAGAATTTCTAAAAGAGTTATAGAGGAGTTTGGGTGATTGCGATAATATCGGCTTTATGGCTGGGCATACTTACTTCAATAAGTCCGTGCCCCTTGGCTACTAATGTTGCAGCGATATCATTTCTGTCTAAGCGCATAACACATCCGAAAGCTGTAATTGTTACAGGTATTGTTTATACTCTTGGACGCATGGCGGCATATGCTGTGCTGGGAGGATTGATTATTTTTTCTTTAGTCAGCGTACCTGGCATAGCAAATTTTTTACAGAAATATATGAATAGGATATTAGGGCCTGCTTTAATATTAGTAGGTCTTTTTTTGTTAAATATTATTAAGATCAGGTTTCCATCTATATCTTTTTCGCAGGACAGACAAAAGAAAATAGCAGGAAGCGGTATAGGTGGAGTTTTTGTGCTTGGAGTTCTATTTGCATTGTCATTTTGTCCGATTTCGGCAGCGTTATTTTTTGGAAGCTTGATACCCCTTTCGCTGGACAATAAATTCGGAATTATTTTACCGTTTTTTTATGGAATAGGCACAGGCTTGCCTGTGGTGATTTTAGCTTTTGGCATTGCTTTGGGGACCTCATCCGTATCTCATTGGTTCCACAGGTTAAGCCGGCTCGAATTCTATACAAGAAAGATTACAGGGATAATTTTTCTTATTGTGGGCATCTATTACATAGGGGCATTTATATTGCCCATTGTTGTTAATGGGGGTTGATGTCTGCGTCCAAGCGCTATCCATCCCACCGGCATGCACCCGCAATTCCTCTTCGCATGAAATATCAGGTTATGGATATTTGCTTGTCAAATCCCGCTATCTTGAAAACTTTCTTTACGTTGGGATGCACGTTAATGACCGAAAAGTTTTCGGGACCGACTTCTTTAGCTACTTTAAGACACATCCTCAAGAATGCGGAAGCAACATAGTCTACATCCTGCAGATTAAAAATAACAGGAGCTTTCGATTCCCGCACCTTATTAATAAGTTCATCCTCGATCTCAAGACAGTTCGCGGTATCCAGTCGCTCCGTGAAAGCGCATATCAGGTTCGGTTCATTCGTTATATTCGATTCCAGATTATATTGGACCATAGAAAATCCTCCTTTTCTAATCATTCATGTCGAACTTTTTCTCAATAGCATTCGCGTCGAGAGATTCATCAAAATATAAGTTCTGGTCAAAATGTTCAAGACGCCTGTTCACCCGGCGTCTGGCAATACGCTGTATATTAAGAAGGTGTTTTGCTGTAATGTTGTCGGTCGTTATGTTTTTTCCGCCGGATCCGCATCCCAGGGTGAATGAAGGGTTGAGAGTGTTATATATCCCGCCTACGGCACCCTGCGATGAAGGCGTGTTGAGAAGGATGCGACCGGCATTCATGACAGAAGCGAACTTTTTGATCTTATCTTCATCGTTGGAATACATGCTTACTGTATGTCCCGTTCCACCATAAAAATTCAGGTCGATACATTGATTGATAGCGTCATCGAATCCCCCCACTTTGTAGAACGCAAGGATCGGGGCCAGGATCTCTCCCGATAAGGGGCATTCTTTTCCCACTTCGTCAAGGCGGACAAGAAGCAACTTGGTGTCGTCGGGAACATCAATACCTGCCATTTTAGCGATAACAGGTGCGGGTTTACCGACTATCTCTGCATTCATGAGTTCGCGTTTAGGGTCGTACGCCACTTTCTCAAGGGCTTTACCTTCCTCCCGTGACAGGAAGTAGCACTTCTGCTGCTTGAACTCTTCTACGACTTTATCGGCAATAGCCCGCTCTGCGACTATGGCCTGCTCGCTGGCGCAGACAGTGCCGTTATCGAAGGTTTTGGATATTATGATTTGTTCAACCGCAAAGCGGGCGTCTGCGCTCTTTTCGACAAAAACCGGCACGTTCCCGGGGCCGACACCTATCGCAGGTGTGCCGGATGAGTAAGCTGCATGGACCAGCCCTGCGCCTCCGGTAGCCAGAACCAGGGAAAGGTCTTTATGCCCCATAAGCTCGTGCGTAATATCCATGGAAACCTCGCTGAGCCATTGTACGCAGTCCTCCGGAGCATCCTCTTTGAGAGCTGCTTCATAGCAAATGCGCGCAGCTTCAGTGGAACACTTTATCGCATTGGGGTGGGGTCCGATGATTATGGGGTTTCTGGTCTTTAAAGCTATGAGTATCTTGAACATCACTGTCGAGGTGGGATTGGTCACAGGGATCAGGGCAAAAATGGGCCCGATCGGCTGGGCGATCTCAACGATGCCGTTTTCTTCATCCTCGGAAATAATCCCTACTGTTTTCAGATCCTTAATATCGTCGTATACGAACTGTGTTGCAACGGCGTTTTTTATAACCTTGTCTTCCCATTTGCCTTTCCCGGTTTCCTCGTAAGCGAGCTTTGCCAGTTTTACGCGATTATCGAACGCGGCTTCGTATGCGGCTCTTACGATCCGATCGGTATGCTCTTGGGAAAGCTGGCCGAAAATGGCCGCTGCAGAGGTAGCTTTTTCCATTATTTTATTTGCATCAATTGTGTTGCCCATTTTTCGTGCCTCCTGAATTAGGATTATTAAGAAAAGATCCTCTCATCAGGTATAATTTTATCAATATATCTGCAAAAAGTCAAAAGGCTTATCGTAAACACTTGTAATAATTTCAAAGTAGCGATACAATAAAAATCATGATACCTGTAATAAGAAACCGGAGCATAGCATTTAAACTCGTATTTTTTATCCTGTCGAGCTGCGCTATCATTTTCATATCTGTCTTCGTCTACAATTACCGCATTTCCCGGGGGCTGCTGATCGGAAAGATCGAAGATGTCGCGCAGAACCTTACCGCCGGAGCAGTCAGCAAGATCGAGGCAACCCTGCTTCCCATTGAAAAAATCCCGGAACACCTTGCGCATGTTCTTGAAAAAGCCCCATTTACGGAGGACGAATTGAAGGGCCTGTTGCATTCCACCGTGGAAAGGAATCACAATATATACGGAGGGGCAATAGCGTTCGAACCCTATGCGTTCAGTAAGGATTATGCCGATTTTTCGCCTTATTTTTACAAGAAAAACGGCAAGGTGCAGTTTACGGATCTCGGCACAGATGAATATGCCTATCCACAATGGGACTGGTATAAAATCCCGAAGAAGCTCGGCCGCCCCGTATGGAGTGATCCCTATTTCGATAAGGGAGG
>JABMSC010000208.1 GCA_013204685.1 Candidatus Omnitrophota bacterium
CCGGGCTCAGACATGCGGCCTCGCTTTGCTCGGCCGAACTCGCCGGAAACCACTCCTGCTTCTGAATGGCACGACCTACGACAAAAGACTCCCCAATACCAGTTTTTGTCAAGAGAATTTGCTTCTTATAGATCCAGGGAAATTTACCTCTTGTAAATAATATTTTTTTAAATTGAGTGTTGACTTCATTATTAAATCAATATATTATATTGATTCGCTTTTATTGATTTAACGCGAACGGTTTATTATAGAGTTTTCTTTTAGTTTTAATTTACATCATAAGCAGTACGATCCTTCCATGTTTATAGAACCGGTATTCGGTAAAAAATTTTTCGGGCGTGAAGAAGTTTTAGGCACGCTCCAGAAGAGAGTTACTGCGCTTAAGGGCGGTTACAGACAGAACCTTGCTTTGACCGGACCTATGCTTGCCGGTAAATCCTCCATTCTTAGACACTTCCTTAAGAACATAAAAGATCCGGACATTATTCCTCTCTATGTTGAGATGACAGGAGAGGATTTTCAGGTCTTTTGCACGCGGTTCATGGCCACGCTTCTTTATCGTTATCTGGCTTCGGAGGGGAAAAAGGCGGATGGGGATTTTAAGGCCTTGAGAAAAAGGTGCCGCCCGCTTGTTCCTGCCACGGTTCAGGACATTGATAATATCTTGAAGTACATAAAAACCAAAAAAGAAACTAAGGCCTACGAGAAGCTTCTTGGCCTTACTTCCACGTTCAAGGAAGAGACAGGCAAAAGCTGTATAGTTATCCTGGACGAGTTCCATAATCTTTCAAATTTTCGCATCAAAAAATCATTTCAAATTTTCGGCAGGTTTATCATGGTTCAAAAGAGCACCATGTATATTGTCTCCAGCTCGCAGAAAACTTTGCTGAAAGATATCCTGTCCAAGAAGCTGTCGCTTCTTTTCGGGAATTTTGAAGTGATCGAAATAGACGGTTTTGACTCCCAGACCGCACAGTCCTTTATTTCAGAAAAGATCGGGGACACGGAGCCGCTTCACTTCATAAAAAATTACCTTATCCAGGTTACGCAGGGCAGTCCCTTTTATCTTGAAGTTTTAACCAATAGATTTTCCAGTTTGATGAAAAGGCATGGAACAGGAAGAAGTTCCAGGGAATGTCTCCTCAATGCGTTTGCGGATCTTTTGTATGAATCGGAGGGGGTGATCAACCAGTATTTTACGAACAACATAAACTTCTTTCTTGAAAAAGCGAGCAGGAAGAAATTAATACCAATTCTTCTTTCCCTTGCTCACGGCAACTCGACCATTAAGGCCGTGCAGAAGGACCTGGGGAGGCACGACAAGGATCTGGGTGTTAAGCTTAAGAAACTTCAGGAAATGGACCTTGTTGTTAACAGCGGGGTATTCTACAAGATATCAGAGAAGCTTTTCGAATACTGGCTTAAATATGTCTATTTCCTGAAGTCGCGTTCAATGATAGACGACATGGACATTAAGTATCTGGAATTCAAGGAAGCGCTTGAAGCAGATTACAAAAAATATTTAGAGTATGGGTCCAAAAGCACAGTGGAAGTTATTTGCGACCTTTTCAAAAGTTTCGGCGGGGAGAAGATCAAGATAAACATGAACTCCCGGAGGATGCCTCGCTTTGAGACGGTTGAGCATCATGGCCTTTCCCATGGGATATCGAGGATCACGGGCACATTTGCAGACAAAAAATGGGTGTGCTATGTAAAACAGGATGACATAACCGACGAGAGAGACGTTTGGGACCTCGGGAGCATTAAACCGGAAAATGAAAAGTATAAGATCTCCAGAAAAATAGTTATTTCTCTTAAAGGCATTGAACAGAACGCGTTTCTTCTGGCAAAGGATAAAAACATATGGGTATGGGACCTTAAACAGCTTAACGAGGTCCTGCGCCTCTTCAAAAAATTCGAGCTGGTGCTATGAAAATAGGCGTTATATCTGACACGCATATTCCCAATTCCGCTAAAAAGCTTCCCGGGAAAGTCTGCGATTTCTTCAAGGATTGTGATCTGATAATACATGCCGGTGACATTGTTGAAAAAGAGGGCATAGAAGAGCTTGAGGCCCTTGCCGAGACAAAGGCAGTCCGCGGGAACATGGACTCTGTTGAACTGAAAGAAGCTTTGCCTAAAAAGCTGGTGCTGAAAGTTGCCGGAAAAA
>JABMSC010000209.1 GCA_013204685.1 Candidatus Omnitrophota bacterium
CCTGAACCAGTGAAGAGGCGCAGTTGCCCACGCCAATGATAGCGACTTTAATTTTGCCCATGATCTTATTCTCCCTGTCTAAAATTATATAGTTGGATCTATGGCTTCAAAATAATATTAATACTATTGTCCAATCATTATACAATAAGGAAATTTGGAATCAAAGAGATATCTCGGTGGCCGGGGATCAGAAAAGAAAGTGGCGAACACCGTACGCGGCACACAGTATACCGTACGAGATTACCGTTTTCGCAGAAAGAACTCCTGCATTATACCCCGGCAATCGGGTTCCATTGTTCCGCTGACAACTTCTATATCATGATTGAATAGTCCCGGTTTTGTTAAGTTTATTGCTGAAGTGCAGGCACCTGTTTTTGAATCATTCGCGCCATAAACTATCCGCCGTAACCGCGCAAGTATTGCCCCTCCCACACACATCGCACACGGCTCGACAGTCACATAAAGATCACACTCATTTAATCTTTCATTCTGCAAGTGCGACGCCGCCTGGGTTATCGCTATCATTTCGGCATGGGCCGTAGGATCCTTGAGTGTTTTTATCTGGTTGTGGGCTCTGGCTATAATTTGATCTTTATGAACGATAACCGCGCCAACGGGCACTTCATCCTCATCGAATGCCTTAATTGCTTCATTGAGGGCCTGTTTCATGTAAAGTTCATGTATATTCATGCGAAAATTATATCCTTATTTCGTCCAGGAACGCATCATCTTTTTTCTGAACGGTTACGGTTTTTGAATCTGCTCCGGTCTCGATCTGCACTTTAACTTCTTCACTTTCAGCATCGGTATAGCGAGCCATTATGCCTGCTGCCAGTAACACATCTTCTTCGGTGCCCTGTCCTCTTCCTATGGCTGTCGGACCCGCCACTTCTTCTTCCGGATAGAAGATTATGTCACTCTCCTCTTTGAGAGCGGAAAGCTGTTCATTCTCTTTTTCATTTCTTCCGACAATTACTTTGAAAAACGGACTTATCCTGAAATGCCTGCCGACTTTAAGAAGTTCAACGTTCGCAAGATCAAAGACTCCCCTTGTCATAAGATCTCTCAGCCGTTTGGCAAAAAGTGGGTCCGTTAACAAACACCCTCCGGCAGGACACGGGTAGTCCTTTATTCCAAAGTCTTTGGCAAGTTTTATTTGTGGGGTTCTATTCCGGCCGGTCAGGTCGAGAAATTTTTCTCTCTCAACCCATCCCTCACGTTCAGGAAGTGCCGGTTCCATAACTTTCGCGCAAAGAGGCCGTACTATAAGGTCCGTAAGGCCCGATTCTTTCTCGATCAAGCTCATAGCTCGCCTGTGCTGTGACATGGGCCTCTGCCCAAGCACTTCCCCGGTTACAACGAACGATGCACCTTCATCTTCCATGATTTCTCTGGCACGAGTAAACTTAAGGATCCTGCAATCTATACACGGATTAAGGTTTTTTCCATATCCATGTTTTGGGTTTTTGATAATGTCCAGGTATTCCTCTTTTAAGTGTATTATCTTAAGACCCACTCCCACAAAATCAGAGATCTTTCTTGCGGACGAACCGCACCCCTTTGATCCGTCACACCTGCAGAATGAGGAGACAAAGTGAAGCGCAACCGTCTCTATTCCCTGATCAGCGATCATCTTTAAAGCCAGCGAGCTGTCAAGCCCTCCTGAAAGTAATACTATAGCCTTCATATTATTGGTCATTAGATATTGTACATTAAAGCCGAGTCTTTCTCTCTCCTGCACTTATTGATAAGGTCCTCCAATGTAACCGAGTTGAGGGTCTCCGCTATCTTGTCACTTACCTCATCCCAGAGTTTTTTTGTAACTGATACTGACCCTTTAGAACTGCCGCGTGCGCTCTTCGTCTCCCCCACAAGATCGATGTTCCCTTCGATCGCGGTAACAATGTCACCCACACTTATCTGGAGAGGCGCCTTTGCAAGAATATATCCGCCATGAGCCCCCCGGAAAGATCTCACAAGTCCCGATGCCTTTAAGGGAATTATTATCTGACTCAAGTACTTTTCAGAGATATCTTCCCCCTCAGCAATGTCTTTAAGCATCACGGGATCACTACCGTCGTGAAGGCCTAACCTTATCATAAGCCTGGTACCATATCTGCTTCTTGTTGAAAGTTTCATTTTTCCTCCAATTACTACTAGTTTGCTAGTGTTTATATAGATACCGCCATTTAGCCCTATTGTCAAGGGTTTTGTTGGAAGCTACTCCGCTTCCTCACCTATGGCTTTAAGGAAATTATCGCGTCCAATCTCTTCGATAAGAAGAGCCAGTCTCTGACGTGATTTGGCGTTTTCTTTGAAAAATTTAACTACTTTTTCTATTATGTCCAGCACTTCATCCTCAGTGTAAACTTTGCTAAGTTTAAATCCCGTACGCGGAGCCCGTCCCCCGCACCCGCCAAGATATACAGCATAGCCTGTCCTCTTTTCAGGATGATTGATGTCCACCGCACCGTGAATTCCTATCTCTGACACCTCGGCTCTAGTACACATATTTGGGCAACCCGATACAACGATCTTGAACTTATGCGGAAGATCCATCGCACACTTGATCCCTTTCTCGTTCTCTATACGATCAAAAAGAGTGAATGTGTCTACAAGTCCCCGCTTACACCAGTTGTTTCCCGGGCAAGCGGTAGTTGCCCTCAGACGCGGTCCGGAAATACCGGCCGTGATCCCGGCTTTATTGATCTCTGCTTCTATCTTGTCTATATCTTCATACTTAATAAAAGGAACTTCTATCCCCTGGCGTACAGTGAGGTGCACCATACCCCTCGCATACTCATCAGCAATCTCAGAAAGCTTCTCGAGGTGGCTAGAGTCATAGTTACCGGCAGGCATTCTTGTTCTTAAAGTAAACAGTCCTTCTTCCTTCTCTTGTAAGAATCCCCGCTTTTTCAGAGTATCGTAGTCTATTTTTTTACCGTCCATTTTTCACCTTCTTTAAATGTTTAATTGCTTTTTGTGACGCTAATATGGTTTTTTCGATATCTTCGGTTGTGTGCGCAAAAGAAAGAAAGTTCGCTTCGTATTCAGATGGCGCAAAATATATTCCTTCTTCCAGTATTTTCCTGTAAAAAATCTTGAAATCCTCTTTTTCTTTAAACTTAAAGCTGAACATTGTTCCGTAATATGACACTTCAAGATCTATCTCTTGCGCTCGGGCTTCCTCAAGTATAGACTGTGCTAAATATTTCACGCTTCCCTCAAGCCTGTCATACTCGCCTTGGCGGGAACCGATGCTTCTGAGAGTAGCAATCCCCGCCTGCATTACAAGCGGGTTACCGGCAAAGGTAGATGCCTGATACACGTCCCCCACCGGAGCGAGTTTTTCCATAATCTTATTTTTACCGGCATAAGCGCCAATGGGCAGGCCTCCTCCTATTATTTTCCCGAACGTTACGAGGTCCGGTTCTATGCGTATGTCTTGCGCGAAAGTTCCATATGAAAACCTGAACCCTGTTATAACTTCATCAAAGATAAGGAGCGCCTTATGCTCTTGAGTTATTTTTCTGAGATGATCTAAAAACTCTTTATCGGGCGGCGTGACACCATAATTTCCGCCTACCGGCTCTACTATGACTGCCGCTATTTTGCCGCCGTTTTCTTTGAATGTCCTGGCAATAGCATCTCTATCGCCATGATCAAGAACCAGCGTATGTTTTATAAAATCTTCCGGCACGCCTCCCGAGAACGGAATATTAAGTGAAGCAAGCCCCGACCCTCCCTCAGCCAGGAACTGGTCCGCGTGCCCGTGATAACTGTTGGTGAATTTTATTATTTTTTCACGGCCCGTGAACCCGCGCGCAACCCTTACAGCGCTCATAACAGCTTCCGTGCCCGAGGTAACGAACCTCACCTTATCTATAAAAGGTACCGCCTCTTTCATGAGAGACGCAAGTTCTATCTCAGATGCGCCTGTTGTGCCAAAATTAAATCCATCTTCAGCGGCCTTTTTAACGGCATTCACAACTTCCTCGTGGGCGTGGCCCAGCATCATGGCCCCGTACGAAAGAACATAATCAATATATTCCTTCCCTTCATAGTCGTAAACATGCGCAGCTTTTCCTTTTTTTATAAGTACCGGATCACCGCCTATGTGCTTAAAGGATCTGACGGGGCTATTTACACCACCGACAAGATGTTCCTTTGCGCGGCTTAATAATTTGCCGCTAAGCATATTTTTTATCTTTGCTATTCCAGCCATTTCGCCACATCCTTCGCATGATACGTTATAATAAGGTCTGCGCCGGCTCTCTTCAGAGAATGCAAGACTTCAAACACCATTTCTTTTTCTTTCCAAAAGTTTGATCGTGCGCCTTGCTTAACAAAAGAATATTCCCCGCTTACATTATAAACGGCCAGGGGAAAATCGAAACGGTCCTTTGCTTCTTTCACTATATCCAGATACCATAAAGCGGGTTTTACCATTACGATATCCGCTTTTTCGTTTATATCCTGGTTGATCCTGCCGATCGCTTTGGCCGCATCCTTATAATCCAGCTGGTAAGGCCGTCCTTCGCCGATCCTGGGAGCTGAATCGGCAACATCACGGAAGGGGCCGTACGCATTGGATTCAAATTTTGCGGAATAACCCATTATCTTCGTTTCCGCAAAACCTCTTTTATCCAGCGCCTCCCTTATTGCTTTTACCTGTCCCTCGGCCATAGCAGAAGGCGCGACATAATCAGCACCCGCCTCAGCATGCGAAACTGCGATCCTGCTCAGCGTTTTCAATGTCTTATCAATGTCAATGCTGTATTCTTTTTCCTTTTCCTTGATTATCCCGCAGTGTCCATGCGTCGTATATGCACAGAGACAAACATCAGTCATAACTGTAATTTCGCTGATATTCTTTTTAATAAGCTGCACCGCCCGGGAGACTATATTATCCTTTCCGAAAGAAGCGCTCCCGTCCCGATCCTTTTCATTGGGCACACCAAAGAGAAGCACCTTTTTTATTCCCAGATCCACCAGGTCGTCAATCTCCTCCAAAAGTACATCCGGGCTCATCTTGTACACCCCGGGCATCGAAGAGATCTCTTCACGCACACCTTTCCCTACCCTTACAAATAAGGGGTATATGAGGTCTTCCAGGTTTATGCTGCCGCTCTTATTGCTCATTTCTCCTCACATCCCACTGCTTCTCCCACCACTAATACCGCAGGCGGTTTTACCTTTTCTTTTTTTACCTTCTCTTCGATCGTTCCTATGGTCCCTCTCACGATGCGGGTATCTTTTCTCGTAGCTTTTTCAATAAATGCGCAAGGGATGTTTTCTTTCCGTCCACTTTTCTTGAGTGCCTTCACCACATTCTTTATATTTGCGACTGCCATAAGGTATACAAGTGTTCCCGCATCCGGCGCGTCTATTTCTGCGTTTTTGTCTTTTTTCCTGCCGGTTACTATCGCCACCGATTGAATTTTGTTTTTTATGGTCAGTGGTATCCCGAAGCTCTCAGGCCCCGCAATCGCTGAGGTTATACCGGGAATAACTTCATGGTCCACTTTCTTCTCCCGCAGATATTTTGCTTCTTCTGACCCGCGACTGAAAATAAAAGGATCCCCTCCCTTAAGGCGGACCACTGTTTTATGAATGAGCGATTTTTCGTACAAAAGACTGTTTGTCTCATCCTGTTCTTTCAGGTGCAGGCCATCGGCTTTTCCAACACATATTTTCTCAGCAGACTCTTTTGCATGTTCCAATAGTTCCGGAGCGGAAAGAAAGTCATACAACACACAATCCGCCCTCTTAAGAACATTGAGTCCTTTTACGCTTATCAACTCCGGATCTCCGGGGCCTGCGCCGACTATATATACTTTTCCGTTATTGCTTTTCATTTATTTCCTCAAATAACTTTATTAGATCTCTTCTATCTTTTCTTACCTGAAGAGCTAACCGCCCCTGCAATGAATTCGGACGAATAACACTAAAGGGAAGCACTTGAGCTATCCTCTCTTCCAGCCCCAGCCTTATAAGTGCCGCACGTGCGACTATTATCGCGTCAAAATCCTCTTCATCCAGCTGCTTGATACGATCGTCCACATTACCGCGTATATCTTTAATTACAAGATCCTTGCGATACTTCTTTGTTGCCTCCTGCCGATTTATGCTGCTGGTGCCGATCCGGGATCTGGATGGCAATTCATCCAATGTTAAGTTTCCGCGAGACACAAGAGCATCATACGGATCTATTGACCTTGTCATAGCAGCTACCACCAGTCCCTCGGACGCCTCCTCTTCCAGATCCTTCGCGCTGTGTACGGCAACATCTATCTCGTCCTTCAAAAGAGCTTGTTCTATCTCATGGGTAAAAAAGTCCGTCCCTTCTTCCAATGGAAGCGGTGTACTCTTATCCTTATCCCCTTTAGTTTTTATTAGAAACGCATTAAAAACTATACCGGGAAAGAGATCTTCTATCTCTTCAAGCTGTTTTAAGGCCAGCTGACTTGGCCGCGTACCTATTGATAGAATCCGCATAATAATTTATATCTCCTTTTATTTCATCAGCAGCTTTTACGATCAAAATGTCTGCCAAAGCTGCTTCGTGCAAAAATTTATCCCCCTCCTTCCGAAACTTCGGACTGAGGGTGTCAATATCATCCAGATAAAGCCCATTAGTGTCCCACACGTCCGGCTCAATATCACGGGGAACCGCAAGATCATAAATATAAAATGCCTTGTTCCTTTTCTTGAGAGCTGACAGCAACTCCCGCTTTTTAAGAACATAATGAGGACTTGAAGTCGCGCTTATAAGAACATCAACCGAACCAATAGCGTCTAGTAGGTCCTCTTTCACTTCAGCGCTCCCGCCTGAGAGCTTAGCAAGGCGTCTGGCTTTTGAATGTTTTTTTCGTGCTATAAAATATAGATCATATAAGCCATTATTTTCCTTTGCAAAAAGCTCTGCCACTTTTCCTGTTCCTATTATCGCTATAGCAGTTTTTCCATTTGAACTCAATTTGCCGGATATGTCTTCCATAACGATCCTGGCAATATTACTCTCACCTTCAAGACCTGTTGCCCTTCGTATCACTTCGGCCCCTTTCAAAACTTTCCCCCACATCACTTTCAAGTGCTGGTTAAGCTCTCCCTTACCGGTCCAGCTCTTAAGCTGCTTCATGATCTCTTTCTCCCCTAAAAGCTGTGACTCAAGCCCTATTGCAAGCCGAAGCGCGTGCACCAGGACTTTATGCGTTCCGTATTCAGTGTAAGCATCTTTAAAAACCTCCGGGAACGCTTCACAAATAAGAGATATGTTTTCTTTGGCTTCGAGAAAATCTTCACCTATTCCGTAAACCTCGACTCTATTACAGGTAAAAAGAATAGAAGCCTTTCCTTCCATGTCCTCCCGAAGAAAGCGCTCTATCCGGCGGCGCACCTTATGGGCCCCCTCACGCACAGAAAGCCGAACGGTTTTATGATCTATCCCTATAAGATAAAAAGTCATTCCAGTTTTCCTTTAAGAAATTCTTCAAGTCACGTGAAAGCACCGGATCACGTCCGTCGGTATAAACAGCAACAAGCGCCTTACCCTCCCTGATAACAGCGGGAGAGATAAAATCACTTATTCGCGGTTGATCGACAACATTAATCCGAATGCCTTTTTCGCCTGCCCACCGGCTCACAGCTTCATTGACTTCCCTTTCATCTGTCGCAGATACTATTAGAGCCGCTTGACGTATATCTTTTTTTTCAATACGCTTCTTGTCCCACGTGATTTTCTTCTCTTTATATAAGGCGAGAACATCCGGATGGAGCTGGGGTGCGATTATATGCACCAGAGCCCCCGCATCCAGAAAATTCTGCGCTTTCCTGAGCGCAACCTGAC
>JABMSC010000210.1 GCA_013204685.1 Candidatus Omnitrophota bacterium
ATTGTTTTACAACATGAAAACTACATTTCTACAACTTTACATAAATTGTATAAATAAGGGTAGATATTGGCGGCATCTTCGGCCCCGGGGACCAATGATGTTGACATAAAAAATGAGGGGAGGATCTAAAATCCTCCCCTCATCTCTATGGTTATTTGCCGTAAAAAATCAATCTTCTCTTGAAGAAATACCCAGATATTCGGCTGATACCTTCTCGAATGAAAGGCTTTTGTGCTTATAAAGGTTATTTTCCCGGTGGAGCTGGATTATTTCGTCTATTTCTTTCTCCAATATGCGTATAAAATCTTCCGGTGGGTCATAAAATTTTACGCCGATCTTGTATTTGTTGTCTTTCTTCGCTTTTGCATGAACCACTCCCGCCTTTAAGCGGAACATTTTGTTCTTAAGGTAGACACAAATATTGATCTTCTCATCTTTACGCACCTCTTCGGCAGACGTAAAAGCAACTCCCCCCTTACTGACATCCATCAAGTCAAGGGACCCTTTTGCGCTTTTTTCAACACTCTCGATCGGGTATGGTATACCATACCTCTTACATTTTCTTCTCTCTTCCATCGCGGTAGTAGTATAGCACAAAACGTAATATTTGTAAAGTTAAGAGATTGGAAAGACATAAGGTTGGGGGGTCGCTTGTTTTTTACCGGTGGATGGCTTCGGAGAGGATCCTTATCGGGGCTACTCTTCGTGGCATAAAGGGCACCCCAACTCGTCTTCGTCTCCCTTCCCGACAAAAAGAAGCGGAAAAACTATATCACTCATGCAGCATGGAACCCATACAGCTATAAACAAAAATGCAAACACTGCCGCATACGCTAAAAGGCCCAAAGGTTTCCCTTCCGCCATGATCATGTGGAACAAAGACGCCCATGTGCTGATAAGAACATGCCCTGCATGAGGGATCTTGGTCCTGGGCCAGAAATATGCGATCCCTACGCCTATGGCTGCAAGCGGCAAAATAAGCCACCACATTTCTATAAACCCTGTATGGAGTTCCGCATGCGGCATATGAAGGAGTTTCTCCCCGATATACGGGATAATGCAATCGCTTAATGTTGCGATCCCGATAGATCCCACAAAACCCACGGCCAAAAGTTCAAAGATGTTGCAGCCGTGTTTATCGTCACCGCATTTGTAGTTCTTATACATTGCCGCGGTTACAAGCGCGCTCAGGAGCACATGCAGCGGGTGGAGGGTGTAAAAAAGCCTGAAGGCTATTTTCTGCGGCATATTGTAACTCGCCGCCATAATGGCTATGCCCGTCACTGCCCCAAAAGCAGTAAAGGGAGCATGTCTTTCAAGTTCTCTTAAGAAGCGGTTTTTCACTCTCATCTTTTCTATGAAAATCTGCCGTTAGCTTGCAAGCACTTTCTCGAACAGTTTAACGAATTGTTTGGCTATTTTCTCAGGAGAATGTTCCTTTACAAACTTATCCGCGTTCTTTTTCAAGCGGCCCCGTTTCTCTTTGTCTCCCAGGATGCTGGTCAGCTGTTTGTTAAGAACGGAAACATCCCTGTAATGCATAACTTCTTTTTTCCAATCATGGAAAAAATCCGACTGACTCGGAACCATGATCGGGCAGCCCGCCCCGAGGGCCTGATATACCGTCGAGGAAACAACAGCGTGTTCACGGCTCGCGAATTTATGCAATATTACAGCATCCGATGCGAAAAGGTAATCATCAAATTCTTTTGTCGAGAGCACATCGCTTCTTCTTACCATCCTCCAGCTTGTCGGCGTAAGCTCTTCCAGCATCTGGTAATCGGTTTCAATAATGTGCAGAAGAATTGAGTTTTTCTTTAGTTTCGGGGGCAAGTCTCGGTAATACGAATGATAGCCCCTGTGGCCGAAGGCATAGATGATATTTTTCTTTAAAGGCAGCCCCAGCCTTTTCCTGGCAGCTCTTTTGTTCCCACTTCTTAACGGAAAACACGGGAAAGGAATATATTCGGCGTCTGGATAAAAATCTTTAAGAAAGTCCTGTCTGCGATCAAAATAAACCACTTTATCCCAATCAAATTGATAAAACCATGAGTGCTCACATATCCTGTTCTCATGAACAGCCTGGATAACTTTAGCTTTCTTCTTGAGTACAGGGAAAATGTTTGCCAGCTTGTCAACCGGAAGCATGCCGATATCTTCTATTATCAGAATATCATAATCACTTTCGAGAAAAGGACGGGGGTCAAGCACATTGGTGTGCGTTCTTGTACCAAAGCACCTTTTAACATAACTCTCGTCCTTAGCCGTTATCCCTTCTCCATGATAATCATCTTTGTTGAAGGTGAACACTGTAAGCTTATGCCCCATATCAATAAGGGCTTTTCCAATCGGCTCGGCATGCATTGCCACGCCGCTTGTTGTGTTCCATGCAGCCATTATGGCTATCTTCATAATATCTCCTCTCTTTTGATGTGGATTATAAACACCCAAATCTTATCATGTAAGCAGGCTTTTGGCAAGGCGCCTGTTACGGTTTTTCTTTGTTTTTCTTGAGGATGCCCTTGATCGCCTTCATCCATTCTGCATCTTCATGCCGGAGCTCGCGAAACCGCCAGTATTCAGCACCCCACAAGAGGATCGTATCCACCCCGAGGCCTTCAAGTTCGTTAAAATATTCTTCCGCCATCCCGGGCTGACCCGTAGGAGGCCTTTCGCTTCCTTTGTAGACCAGCTGTCCCGGCTCCCAGGGCTCGGCCTGAAGCTCTACGACCCATGCTTTTTTGCCTTTATTTTTTATTTTGTCCAGGATCTGTCCGAAGTATATTTCTCTTTCTTTTTGCTTAGTGTGGAAATAAAAATTTATCCCCCAGAACTTCTGGCCGATAGCGGGATACACGTTTAGCCCGATTATATCCGCTACCCCTAAAGACTCTTCCAGGGAATCATATTTATTCTTAAGGTTCATTATGAATTTAAGCGTTTTGTTAGGATATGTCGGTACTGTCAAAATTATGGGTCTCTTGCGTGAGTCAAGTTTTCTGACCAGGGCCACTTCTTCAGTCAGGAATTCTTTTCCAATGAACCAGTCCCCCGGGCCAATACGAAGAAGCGGCTCGTTCTCCACTTGCCAGTAATGAATTGCCGGGTCGTTTTCATAACGATTAACTGTTTCCTCAATGAACTGAAGCGTTTTCTGCCTCAAGTATTCGCTTTTCGAAACATCTGAGCCACGCGGAAGGTCAGCCTTCTTAAGCACCCATTCCGGTATGAAATATTCGGGCCATCGGGGGGCTTTCATGCCTACGGTTAATGCGACCTTTATACCTCTTTTGCGCGCCTCTTTCACCTGCCACTCAAGACGAGAAAAGTCATAAACACCTTCTTCTCTCTCGATCTCATCCCAGTATGCGCCCAGGCGTATTACATCGAACCCCATCTCGATGACAGCAAGATAAGTTTCCTTCCGGTCCACCTCGAGATATTCACTTTGCTTTGGGCTGTAAGTAGTGCCGATCTGCAAAGGTGCCGCGAATAGCGCGCTCGACTGAAAGAACGCTATGATCACCACAACTAGAGCTTTCATTCCCTCACCTCTTCAGCCGTCAACTTTCTTCTTCCCCTTATCCGTCACCCAAAAAGTCATATATTTTCCCAGCATAAGACGGGTTTGGGCATCAAGTGCCGGAATGGCGCTTAAAAATATAAAAGTAAAAGGAACGAGGAGCCACTGCAGGGCAAATCCTATGCGTTTCAGTATAGGATGTTTTATTCTAGTCTTCGGCAGAAGACACAGGCTCAAGACAACACTTGTTACAAGAGATAGCGTCGCCAGATTAAATATCACACCTGTTATCCTCGGGACGCTATAATAAAAAACAGAATGCGAATAGACCCTTCCGGCAAAAATAGCGGGGAGCCAGCCGAGAATGGTAAGAAGAAACGCCCATGTCGTCCATGCAATATGCCCTTCGAACAGCTTGAATCCGCATTTTAGCTTGGAAAAGAGCGGCATTTTCTTATCATGCAAAAATCCCCTCATAACGATCGGGAAGTTCTCCACACCCCAGGCCCATCGCCTTTTCTGCTTATAAACGTTTATTACCGTTTGCCGCCAGTTTTCGGCAACGACCGCGTCCATGGAAAGCGTGGTATACATCGGCACAACCCTGTAATCTCCGTTATAATGCATGAACGCCTTCCAGAAAATGGCGGAGTCGTCTGATATCATGTCCACCGGCCAGTACCCTACTTC
>JABMSC010000211.1 GCA_013204685.1 Candidatus Omnitrophota bacterium
ATTTCTAAATACATTATAGAAAGTGGCTGGGCATTGATGAGGAACGTAAGAGAAGATCATTATTCATTGTTTTCGAGTCTGTTTTTCTTTTTTATAACCCGCGCTTTGTTCTATGAAAAAATATTTTCGAATTTCGAGATAAGCTGTGAAATGGGTCATGCATGTTTTTCACCCAGCCATATACCCGAGGCGATAGTTTGCCAGAATCATGGATGTCGGTATTATCTGTACCACTGGTCCGATTTTTCGGTAGAGAACGACCGCTACCTTTCATCTTATTTGGGGTGTGATAAGTATTTACTTTGGGGAAAAGCCCACCGTACGGGGTTTGAGAACCGGGAATACGATCTGATAGGATACCCCTTTAAAAAATTTATAAATGAAGTGAAGTTCAAACGTCAGGAAGTATTGTCGGCAATGGGTTTACGTTCCCGGGGGAAGATCATAAGTTGCTTTGACGAGTCTTTTGGCGGCGAGCACAAGATGACGGAAGAACATTTTGTTGATTACTGGAAGGTGCTCTTGGGGATCGCGCAAGCCAATAGTGAGAATACGGTTATCATAAGGCCCAAAGAAATACGCAGGTACATGAAATTGCCGGATGTCCTGAAAAAGAACTTTTTAGAAACAAAAGAAACGTTGGAAAAGCTTGAGAACGTCTGGATCGTGGATTCAAAAAAATGGTCTTTTATCGAAGTGATAGGGGTGGCAGACGTAGTGGTAACGCAGGGGATGACCTCTTCCGCGACCATAGCGATCATTTGCGGGATAAACGGCCTTTATTTTGACGAAGCCGATTATGATCACCCCTTTAAAGATAAGTTCAAGGACAGAATAGTTTTTGATTCACGGGAAAAACTCCTGGATATGATATCTAAGATACTGAATGGTTCGGAGAAACCTATTACGGATATATCAGAATCTCTTCTGCGAGAATTTGACGCTTATGCCGATGATGACGGAATAGAGAGGATGAGGGAGGAATGCGGAAACGTTAATGTTAATGATTGAGTTATCTGAATAAAGTAAAGAGGAGGAACAATGAAAGATATATTTTCCAATAAAGTGGTTTTAATAACAGGCGGAACGGGATCTTTCGGCAAGAAGTGTGTTGAGATGTTGCTGGAAAGACACAAACCGGCCGTGATAAGGATAATGAGCCGGGATGAGCTGAAACAATGGGAGATGGAAAAATTATTCAACAGTGACCCGCGTTTAAGATTCTTTATCGGCGATATAAGGGATAAGGATAGGCTGGAAAGAGCGATGGACGGTGCCCATATTGTCATACATGCCGCCGCTCTCAAACATGTTCCCATATGCGAATACAATCCTTTTGAAGCGATAAGAACGAATATTATTGGAGCGCAGAATCTTATTGATGCCGCGATAGATCACAATATTGAGAAGGTCCTGGCGATAAGTACCGATAAAGCGGTTAATCCCGTTAATCTGTATGGGGCCAGCAAAATGTGTATGGAAAGATTGTTCGTTGCCGGGAATACTTATGTCGGCGGAACAAGGCAGACGCGGTTCAGCTGTGTGAGGTATGGGAACGTGGTAGGGTCCAGGGGCAGCATAGCCCCTCTGTTCAAAAAACAAAGGGAAACGGGGACTATCACCATTACGGACGAAAGGATGACCCGTTTCTGGATCACCCTGGAACAGGCCGTTGAATTTGTAATAAATTGCACGGAGAAAATGTCCGGAGGAGAGGTCTTTGTTCCTAAGATCCCAAGCATGAAAGTAACTGAATTCGCCAAAGCGATCGCTCCTGACTGCGAAGTAAAATATACGGGGATAAGGCCGGGAGAGAAAATAAACGAATGTTTATTGACGGACGACGAAGCAAGACATACTTTGGAATTGGATGATTTTTTCGTTGTTGAACCCGAATTTCACTGGTGGACGAATGATGAACATTGGAAGAACGGCAAAAAGCTGCCTGATGGATTCAGGTATTCAAGCGAGACGAACGATGCGTGGCTCAGCGATGAAGATATGAAGGGTATTCTGAAGAAGCTATAAGGCATGATCAAAGGATAATAAATGTTGAATAAAATTTTATTAATAAGGCCACAGAACATATATAACTACAATAATTATCCGCCGCTGAACCTGATATGTTTGGGAGCACAGCTCAAGAACTCCGGATACGAGGTGAAGATAATTAATTGCGCATTCGAGAAGGATCCATGGTTAGCTATTCGCAGGGAGCTGAAAGATACGCTTCTTGTTGGAGTGTCTTTGCTGACGTCCGAGGCCCTTGATGCATACAAGATAGTCAAATATATCAAAGAGAATTCAGATGTTCCTGTAGTGGCAGGCGGGGCCCATTGCACGCTTTTTCCGGATCAGATGGCGAATTCTGAATACATCGACTATGTGATCGAGGGGGAAGGTGAGGATCATATAGTCCGGCTGGCCGATGCAATAAGCAAGGGGGAAAGGCCAGACAGGAAAGTGTTCTCTAAAGAGACACTTGATATGGAAAAACTACCTCCTCCGGAATATAGCCTGGATGAGAATATAGAACGGTTCATAACGGGATATCTTACTGATAAGCTTTCAGAATATGTGAGACAGCCTATGCGCTGGCTTCCTTATGAAAGCAGCCGCGGATGTCCTTCAAAATGCACTTTTTGTATCAACATCGTAACAAAGAACAATCTTTACAGGAAAAAAAGCGCATCAAAGGTATTGGATGAAATAGAACATATTGTCAATAAATACGGTCTGACACATTTGAAATTTATCGACGACAATTTTTTTGTTGATATTGCAAGGGTAAGAGAAATATGCGAAGGCATGATAGAAAGAGGGCTGGGTGTTACCTGGGATGGGGAATGCCGCTGTGACTATTTTAATGATCGCATGATAAATGATGAGACATTGAAACTTTTAAAGCGATCCGGCCTTGTGCAGCTTACTCTTGGGATCGAATCCGGTTCGAGACACACGCTGTCGCTCATGAAAAAAGGGATAACCCCCGAACAGGCCGAACATTCGGTCGAAAGATGTGATAAATACGGGATAATAGCGCGTTCTTCGTTCATCCTGGAAATACCGGGAGAGACCCTGGTGGATATAAAACAGACGATAAAACTTATGAACCGGCTGAGGAGATATGCTTTTTTCACGTGCGGAGTAGGAACGTTCCGACCGTACCCGAGATGTGAATTAACCCAGAAACTGGTGAAAGAAGGATATCTTGAGGAGCCTGAGGATTTCAAGGGATGGACCGACAGGAAGATGATAGATCTTTATACCTCTGCTGAATATATACGCCCCTGGCAGGTGAACGGAAAATATTCGGAAAGCGCCTGTTATTATCTTAATATGGAATCCGCCGTCCGGCTTGGCAATTATCAGATAAACGATAGAATGGATCGGCTTAAGAACAGTCTCTTTATGAAGGTGGCCAAGGTAAGGAACAGGACTTATTTTTATAGGTTTCCTTTTGATAAGGAATTATATAAACGTTTCTTAAAGGATTTTTACAGAAAAAGGCAGGATCTTGAGAAGGCCGGATCTTATCCGGTGGCGTCTGCCGAAGAAGAGGTGTATTCATGAGTAAGATCATAGGCGTAATTACTGCGAGGATGGGGTCAACGAGACTTCCGGGAAAGGTCATGAAGGAACTTTGCGGCAAGCCGGTTTTTACGCATCATGTGGAACGGATGAAAGAGGTCAACGGCATATCTGAGATATATCTGGCGACGTCAAAAGACAATAAAAATGAACCCCTGATAAACGAGTGCAAAAAACTGGGTGTTAAGCATTACAGGGGATCCGAGGAGGATATACTCCAGCGTCATATCGGTATCCTGGAACAGGAGAACGCGGATGCCGCCTTAAGGGTGACTTGCGATATGCCGTTGTTTGATACGGGATCCTTGAATGAATTCGTAAAGATATTCGAACAGGAATATTGCGATTATATTTATGTGGCCAACATGACCATGATCCAGGGAACGGTCGGGGAGCTTATAAGCCGCAAGGCCATGGAGAAGATGCACAAGAAGTATAAGGGCCCGGCTATTTCACAGCCTATAAAAGAACATATGGGTGAATATAAGACCCTTGGTGTGGATATTCCGCAGGAACTTTGCCGTCCTGAATACAGATTGACCCTGGATTATCCTGAGGACTTAGAGGTTATAAGATTTATTTACGGGGAATTATACAGCGGAGAGCCTGTTTCGCTCAGCGAGGTGTATAAACTGCTGGATGACAATCCGCAGGTTGCCAATATAAACAGGGACGTAAAAGTGAAGGGGAATGTGAAGTACGGATCAGACCTTCTGGACGCGCCGGAATATTCTATTATGCGGTCCGGGGACAAATACGTGGTGCTTGACGCGAATAAGACGAATGTTCCTGTCGATGAGTTTTTCGAAAAACTAAAAACTCTTTTTCCCGGTAAATAGGAACGGGCAGAATAAGGTCGAGCGATAGAAGAACGTCATTAACAAGGAGGAGAAAATGAGATATTGCAAAAAATGCGTGCAGCCGGATACCAGGCCGGGTATTTATTTTGATGAAAGAGGTATCTGTGGTGCCTGTTTATATGAAGAAGAAAAGAAAACGATAGACTGGGATGCCCGCGCCAAAGAGCTGCGAGATATTGTAGAGTCGGCAAAAAAGAACACCAAAATACCATATGATTGCGCCATTGGCGTGAGCGGCGGTAAAGACAGCACTTTTCAGGCTTTATATGTGAGAGATGTGCTGGGTCTGCGCCCCCTACTGGTTAACAGTGAGCCCGAAGGTATAACGGATATAGGGAAGCATAATATAGAGAACTTAATAAGCGCAGGGTTCGATATAATCAAAATGAGGCCCAACCCGAAAATCATCCAAAAGATGATAAAAAGGGATTTTTACAAACATATGAATCCGGTCAAGATAACGGAGTATTCTCTCTGGTCCTCAACATACATAATAGCTCACAACTTTAATGTTCCGCTGATCATTCAGGGGGAAAATGCGGGCCTTACCCTGGGGGTGAGTAAATCGGGAGTAGGAACGGATGGTGATGCCCTTAACGCTAACAAGGGGAATACCCTGTCAGAGGACTGGAGATCTTATTTAACCGATGAAATAAGTGAAAGGGACCTTTTCTTTTATCATTACGATCGTGATCTTCTCTCGAAGAACAAGATAAGAGGGATATGGCTTCAGTACTATCTTAAGGAGTGGTCCCAGTCCCATAATGCCGAGTTTTCAATGAAACATGGGCTAAAGATAAAGACAGGCTTTAACCCCGAAGACATAGGTTCATATGTAGGTTATTTTCAGCTGGATTCTGATCTTGTACAGATAGGTCAAGTGTTGAAACACGTTAAATTCGGTTTTGGACAATGCACGGATCATGCCTGCTACGACATAAGGGATGGGCGCATTACCAGGGAAGAAGGCATAGAATTGGTAAAGAAATACGACGGAAAGATCTCTGACAAATATGTCAGTAATTTTTGTGATTATATAGATATCACAGTGGATGAATTCTGGCAGGAAGCGGACAAATGGCGCGGACCGATGTGGGAAAAGGATCCGAAAGGTGAATGGTCCTTAAAGGACCCTATCTGGGAACAGGAAAAGTGCTGCAAGTAAGTACGGGGAATTTTATTGTAATGAGAACATTTATATTAACTGAAGGCGGAAAAAACAGCGGGTTCGGGCATATTGCCAGATGCCTGGCAATATGCCAGGGGTTTAATGAAAAAGATATATCATGTGAGATGGTGGTCAACGGTGATGATACGATCAATGATATACTCGATGGCGCGCACTATACTGTTTTTGACTGGTTAGATGAAAAGGATAAAGTACTTGCGACCATAGAGGATGCGGACATTGTGATCGTGGATTCATATCTTGCTGACGAGTCTTTTTATAAGGATATAGTAAAGAGGGCAAAAAAGGTCGTGTATGTAGACGACAATAACAGGATCGAATATCCCAAAGGCATTGTTCTTAACGGCAATATATATGCCAATGGACTGGATTATATGCGCAACGAAAACATTGCGTATTTACTCGGATCACGGTATACGCCTCTAAGGAAAGCTTTTTGGGATGTTCCTGAAAAAGCAATAGCGTCGAAAGTAGAAAGTATACTATTGACCACAGGTGGGAAGGAACAATCGGATGTTACCTTAAATATACTGAAGATGCTGGTTGAGCGTTTTCCGGATATTGAAAAGAAAGTAGTGGTCAGTAAAGCTTTCGATGTCGAGAAGGGCATGGATAAGACGGAGTTCATTTACGGTACGGATGAAAGAGATATATTGAACATTATGCTGGATTCTGACATAGCTACTTCCGCGGGTGGTCAGACGCTGAACGAGCTTGCGAGGGTCGGTGTTCCGGCCATAGGGATCTGTTTTGCGGACAATCAAAGACAGAACCTGGCAGCCTGGCAGGAAAAGGGTTTTATTGAACATATAGGGCGGCATGATGACGCAGACTTACTGGAGAAGCTCAGCAAAACGATAAACGATCTTAGTTTCAGGGAAAAAAGGGAAAGAATGTCGAATGCGGGCAGAAGTGAAGTCAATGGGCAGGGAGCAAGAGAGATAGTAACGGAGGTGTTGAAAACAGTATGCGTTTAAAAATACGTACATCAGATATTTCAGATTGCCGTGATCTCTGGGAATGGCGCAATCATCCGGATGTAAGGAAATGGGCCTTTGATCCTTCAGAGATTGCATACGAGGAACATAAGAAATGGTTCGAGAGAAAGATCACAGATGAAGATGTAGAGATATATATTGCTGAAAATGAAAACGGGAAGAAACTGGGGCAGGTGAGATTTGATGTCGGAACAAATGACAGCATTGTCAGCGTGAATTTGAACCCTGACTTTTTCGGGCAAGGGCTCGGTCATAGGATAATCAAAGAAGCGACAGATGTTTTTCTGGAGAGTAGAAATGATATCAAGACGGTTAACGCCCAGATCATGAAAGAGAACATCGCTTCGCGAAAAGCTTTTGAAAAGGCCGGCTATACGTTCGCGGAAGAAAGGGATGTTAACGGAAGAGGGGCAGAGGTTTTTGTCTACAAAAGGTGAAATATGAAGTTTAATTCAAAATCATTGAAGAAATGTTTTATTATTGCCGAAATATCGGCCAACCATGGTCAGGATATTAACCGTGCTGTACGCATGATCAAAGAGGCGAAAAAGTGTGGTGCGGATGCCGTTAAGTTTCAGGCGTATACTCCGGAGAGTCTCACAATAAACTCTGATAAGAGTTATTTTAAAGTCAAACATCCCAAGTGGGGTGGGCAGACTTTGTATGATTTGTATAAGAAAGCATACACGCCCTTAAAATGGTTTGAGAAGCTAAAGAAAACGGCAGATGACTGTGGCATCATTTTCTTTGCTACGGCTTTTGACAAAGTGGGCGTGGATCTGTTGGAGGGGCTGAATGTGCCTCTCCACAAAATAGCTTCTTTTGAATTGGTGGACCTCCCGCTTATAGAATATGCGGCAAAGACGCGCAAACCATTGATGCTTTCAACAGGAATGGCTGACTTTTCTGAAATAAAGGAAGCGGTTAAAGTGGCCAGGAAAGCAGGAGTAAAAGATATTACACTTCTTAAGTGTGTGAGTAGCTATCCGGCTAGCCCGGACCAGATGAATCTAAATACGATTCCTGACATGGAGAAGTCCTTCGGCTGTACTGTAGGACTATCTGATCATACGATGGGAACAGGTGTATCGGTAGCTGCAGTTACTTTGGGGGCAAAGGTTATTGAAAAACATTTTGTTCATTCCAGAAAACTTAAAACCCCGGACAGCTTTTTCTCTGCTGAGCCTGAAGAACTTAAAGAACTTGTTTGTAACGTGCGTTCAGTGGAACAAGCCCTGGGAAAAGTTTCCTACGGGGCGGGTAGTAAAGAGAAGAAGAGCCGGGTTTTTCGCAGGTCACTCTTTGTGGTCGAGGATATAAAAAAAGGGGATATTTTCACTGAGGACAACATAAGATCAATACGACCCGCGCATGGTATTAAGCCAAAATATCTAAAAAATATACTGGGTAAGAAAGCTAAAAGGAATATAAAAAGGGGAAACCCCGTAAAGGTGGATTATTATGGGTAAAGGTCCAAAGATGTCAACAGGCAGGATGATATTCGCACTGTGGAAGCCTTACAAGCGTCTAGTGGTAATAACGTTTTTATTGCTGCTGGGGTTTGCCTTTATGGAAAGCATAAGCATAGCGCTTTTGTACACTGTTTTTAGCCAGACCACTCAGACCATAGCGAAAAGTGGTGCACCTGATAAAGTGTATTCTTACGTAACGTTTGTAGCAAAATATGTTTCTATTAAAGATGTATTTGTCTTAAGTTGTGCATTACTGATAATAAGCCATCTCATTAAGTCTACGTTTGCTTTCCTGAATCAGTTTGCAAGTTTCTACCTTTCTTCTAGGACCAAGAGAGATTTTCACGATAAGATTTTTGGCAAATTCTTAAATTCCGAATATTCATTTTTTCTTAATTACAAGCATGGGTGGCTTATTCACAGGACGATGACGGTTCCTTTAGAGGCATCCATACTTCTCGATTATGTGCCACGGATGATGGTGAATGCTTTGAAAATAGTTGCAATTATTACTATGCTTTTCTTTATATCGCCTCCGGTTACAGGGTTCATAATCATTCTGGGTGCGGTTTATTATTTTATTACTAAGGTAGTCGCGAAGAAGGTTTCCTATCATATAGGAAAAGAGAAAATAGACGAGCTTGAGGGACAGAATGAGATGGCGGCAGAGGCGTTTACGGGAATAAAACAAATAAAAGTTTTCTCAGTCGTCAAAACATGGGTAGACAGGTTCTGGAAGTCCGTTCTTAAGTATTCGCAGCTGGAGATAAGGGACAGTATATGGCTTCTTGCTCCTCCTTGCATAATGGAATTTGCTGTTATTGGGGCTTTGGCTTTTGTGCTAATAATCCTTAAAAGCTATCATGAGTCGAGTTTTGTGACTATTCTTCCAGTTGTAGCGATATTTGGATACGGGATTCAGAGAATAATACCGGCCTTTAATCTTCTCGGTGCCCAGAGAATATCTTTTTCGGGAAAACTCCCGGTACTTGAAATTGTTTACAAGATTTTATCGGAATCAACAAGCGTGAAAGATGGAGACATAGAATTGGAAGGGTTTGACGACAGGATCTCTTTCAAAGATGTTTCTTTTTCTTATCCAGACCGTGAAGTGCTCTTTAAAGACCTTACTTTTAATGTCGAAAAAGGGAAGAGTGTTGCTATCGTGGGACCTTCTGGTTCAGGGAAGTCCACAATAGTAGACCTTATGCTTCGTCTTTTTAGTGCAAGTGGGGGAGAGATATCTATAGATGGTAAAAAGCTGAACGATATTCAGATAGATTCATGGCTCTCCAAAGTGGGCTTGGTAAGTCAGGACACTTTTGTTTTTCACGGGAGCATAAAGGAGAATATAGGTTTTGGAATGGACGATGTTTCTTCTGAGGCAATAATAAAAGCCGCAGAAATAGCAAATGCGCATGAGTTCATCTTAGAATTTCCCGAGGGGTATGACACTGTAGTTGGTGACAGGGGGATGAAACTTTCAGTTGGACAGAGGCAGCGGATAGCCATTGCCCGAGCCATATTACGGGATCCAGAAATACTCATTCTGGATGAGGCAACTAGTTCTCTGGACAATATTTCTGAAGCTCTGGTACAGGAAGCTATTAACAACATTGCCAAGAACCATACAGTGATCATGATTGCACATAGACTGTCTACGATTATTGGTGCCGACAGAATAATAGTTCTGGATAATGGAAGAATAAAGGAAGAAGGGACTCATAAGGAACTTATGGATAAACAAGGTTTGTACTGGCGCCTATACAATACACAGAAAAGTTCTTCTCATGATGATGCGGAGGAGAAGATGTTAGAAAACTTATCGGGTGAGGAGGATATAAAAAAATGGGTGTAGATAAAAACTATCTTAAAAGAGTTTTTTATACTTTTTGTCCAAAGGTCTTGTTTAAATTGTCGCCGTTTAAAAAACGGCCGAGGGCCCATTGGAAAAAACAGGATTCTGGGGACTCTCACGGATATGACAAATATGATTTTGCTCAAGAAAAACGTGATGTAGTTTTGGTTGAGGAAGTCAAGAGTAGAATAAGTGAAAATGAGTCTATATTAGATCTGGGATGTAATTGTGGAAGAGATCTGTATCTTCACAAAGGATCCGGATTTAGCAAATTAACAGGCGTGGACATTTGCCAGAATGCAATAGAATATGGGAAAAAGAAATTTGACCTTGCAAATGTTGAGATGGTGGCTGGTGGGTATGAAGAAGTATTGCCCAAGTTTGTTGCACACGGGAGAAAATTTGATCTTATTTATTCAGGAGGAGCAAGCATATCTCTAGTACATCCTTCTTTTGATATAGTTAAACATATGTGCGCTTTATCGAATAAGTACGTATTATTGCTTAATGAAGACAATCAGGATTACGCTTATTCAAGATTTTGGGAATGTGAGTTTAGGCGACATGGATTTATGCTCGTAAAATATCTACGCCCAGCTTATAAAGACAGGGGCAACCCAGATATTCTGAGTTCTCTGGCGGTATATCGCAGGGTTTAAGGTAAATAAAGGGAGTAAAAAATGACAAAAGAAAAAAATAATCTAAAAAAGCGGTTAAAGTCTGGCGAGATGGTATTGGGAGTATGGAATTCAATTCCATCACCGTCTCTAGTGAATGTTATCGGAGCAAGCGGAGTAGATTTTATTATTATTGACTCTGAGCATGGCCCCATAAACATGGAAACTGCGGAAGATATGGTTAGGGCAGCTGAAGTTGCAGGGAGTGCGCCTATCGTACGAGTTCCTTCTAACGAGGATCATCTTATATTGAGAGCACTTGATATAGGTGCGTGCGGCGTTCAGGTTCCCCATGTTTCAACAAAATTAGAGGCAGAAAAGGTTGTTAAAAGTGCTAAATATTATCCAGAAGGTGAACGAGGATTATCGCCCTTTACTAGAGCCGGTGGTTATGGTCTTAAAACAGAAGGATATACCGATAGAGCTAACAAAGAAACCATGGTTATACTCAACATCGAAGGCAAAGAAGGCGTTTCCAATATCGAGGAGATCGCCACTTTGCCAGGTATTGATGTGATATTTGTCGGGCCCTATGACCTTTCCCAGTCCCTTGGAATACCTGGGGAGGTGCGCGACAAGAAAGTATTGGATGCTATAAAGACATGTGCGGATGTTGCTGCTAAAAATGGTATTGCATGTGGGTCTTTTGCGTGCGACAGAGCGTATCTTGAACTCCTAATAGAGTGTGGGGTGAAATATCTGACATACATGGTTGATACTTCTGTGATAGCCGGGGCATACAAAGATGTATGTGATTTTTTAAAGGAGAAAAAATAGATCATGAATAAAAATAACAACTCTTTAAAACTTGAGGTGCTGGACTGCACTATTCGTGACGGTGGATATCTGAATAACTGGCATTTTGACGTGAAAATGGTCAAAGAGTTATACCGCAAGATCTCACGGTCGGGTGTGGATACCATAGAACTGGGGTTCAAGAATAAACCTGACAGGGATGATGTCGGTCAGTGGTATTCTGCCAGCGAGGATCTTATTGATGAAGTTACAAATGGGGCCTCAGGTGCGCTGATCTCTCTCATGGTGGATTATGGAAAAGCTGATACCGATAATATCCCGATGTCTGACAAGAGTCTCGTCAGCATGTACCGGGTTGCGAGTCACAGGGATACTGCTCTCGAAGCAATAGCTTTGTGTGAAGATCTTAAGGCGAAGGGTTACATTACATCAATACAGCTTATGGGTATAGGAGGGTATACGCAAGCAGATTTTGATGCAGTCGTGGGACCTCTTAAGAAATCTTCCATTGATTATGTGTATTTTGCCGATAGTTATGGGAGTCTTCTTCCACAGGATATAGATAAATATATCGATGTACTAAAGTACACAGGAAAAAGAATAGGATTTCATGCACACAATAGCTTACAGCTTGCATTTGCGAATACACTTGAAGCGATGAATAGCGGCATTAATATCGTTGACGCGACGGTTTTCGGTATGGGGCGCGGTGCGGGTAACCTGGCTCTTGAAACTCTAATAGCCTATCTTGAGAAAACTCTGGGGCACAAGAAGTACAATACTGTACCGGTTCTGGATCTTATTGACCGTTACTTTGCGAATCTCAGGAACGAAATAAAATGGGGATATGACCTCCCCTATATGCTTTCGGGCATTCTTGAGGTTCATCCTAATTATGCCAAAGATCTAGTCGATCACCATGAATATAATGTTGATGATATGGTGAAGATCCTGGAGAATGTAAAGGATCAGAAGCCGGTAGGGTTCGAAAAAGAAGTTATAGATAAAGTTATCAATAGGGGCTTTGTTAGTTCCGCAAAAAAACTCGAAGATGAAGATCATGACGTAGGGGAATTTGATACTCTTAAAAAGGAATATTCTGTTAAATATAAAGGAAGGCATGAAGGGAAGGATTTTCTTATACTTGCTAACGGCCCAAGTTTGAAAGAACACAAAAAAGAGATAGATGAGTTCATAAAGAGATACGATCCGGTAATAATGGGGGCAAATTATCTTGGAGGTCTCTTTAAGCCGCATTATCACGCGTTCAGTAATAAAAAAAGGTTTTCCAGTTATGTGGACCAGACGGACTCTTCGTCTGAGCTTCTCGTTTCCAGCAGCTTTGATGAGGATTTTATACGGGAATATACGGGAAGAGATTTTGAACGCATTGTCCATCTTAATCGTGTATCGGGGGCTTTTGGTATAAAGGATAACATAATAGCATCGAACTGTAGAACAGTTTCTATTCTTCTTATAGCGGTAGCTATTATTATGGGAGCAAAAAGGATATTCATCGCCGGTATGGACGGATACAAGAACAAGGAGAATTTTCTTGCGAATAATGTCCATTTTTACAAAGAAGCCGAAGAGGCCGAAAGCTTCGAAATGCAGATGAAGAAACATAACTGGAACGAGGAACTCCTTAACGGTATAAACTCGTTTCTTATGAAAAAAAACAAGGAAGGCTTGCATATAATAACACCGACAAGCCATAAACATTTTTATAACAGTGTATACAACTGGATAAAATAATATGAATAGATTTGAATTAGCAAAATATTTATTGAATGAAAAGAAGTTTTTCAAACTTGTCTGTGGAGCGGGGAATGAGGATGCCGAAGAAGTGAGGCGGCTAGTTTTTGTGTATGCCTTGGCAGGTGCAAAGTGCTTTGATGTATCGGCAAATGTTGATGTTGTAAAACACGCAGTTCTTGGTATTGAAGAAGCTATTCAGTATGCTGAAAAGCTCGGAAGGGAGATCAAGACCAGACCCTTTATCAACGTGAGTATAGGCATGCGCGGCGATCCGCATGTTCGCAAAGCGACGATCACTGAAAAATGCACAAAGTGCGGCGCTTGCGTAAAAGAGTGCCCGACAGACGCGATAACGGGCGATCTTAGCGTGATAGAGGCCAAATGCATTGGCTGCGGGAACTGTGAATCCGCCTGCAATTATGACGCAATAAGCTTCTATCATAAAGATAAGGACCTGAAGAGCCTTCTGGAGGAATGCAGGGCGTGTGGTGCGGAACAGTTCGAGCTTCATGCCGCGGTGTCTGATTCATCCTCCATATTGGAAGAATGGACCATGGTAAATGAGGTTATCGACGATAATTATGTGAGCATGTGCCTGGACAGGCTTCACTTGGGGGACTCACAGCTGAGGAGAAGAATAAGAGATGCTCAGGAAATAGCGGGGGGAAGATTTATCGTCCAGGCGGACGGTGTCCCAATGAGCGGCGGGAACGATGATTATAACACCACGCTGCAGGCGATCGCGATCGCTGATATTGTAATGAAAAGCAAACTGCCTGTTAAGGTTCTTCTTTCAGGCGGAACTAACAGCCTGACGGCCAGATTTGCCGATATGTGCGGTGTTGCGTATAACGGCGTTTCCATTGGAACATTTGCCAGGAATCTGGTAAAGGAACTTATCAATCAGGATGATTTTATGAGGGATGGTGAAAAAATAAAGCAGGCAGTTGAGATAGCCGACAAACTGATCACCGATAATATAGGAGAACGTATATGGTAGATGTTAAAATTAACGGTGAGACAATAAAAGGTATTGAGCTTTTTGTTTTCGATAAAGATGGAACGCTCATGGATCTTTATCTGTACTGGAGGAGCATGATCGCACTTAGAGCAGAAAGATTATGCTTATTTTATGGCTTGGATATAGATGAGCATAAAGAGAACCTTATGGATGCAATGGGTATAGATGTGCCCGGGGAAAGACTAAAGCCCGAGGGGCCGGTTGGGTTATTGCCGCGCGCAATTGTACAAAAAGCCGCGGAAGATTATCTTATTAATTGTGGGTGCGAGGATGTCTCCAGCGTGTGTTTCCGGGTTTTTGAAGAAGTAGATGATGCATCTGTCTCTTTATTGGATAAATTCATACAACCGCTTGAAGGCGCTGTTGATCTGGTGAGGAAAATAAAAGAGAATGGCTGCAAGGTGGCCATTGCAACAACAGACAGGACTGAGAGAGCTAAACTAGCGATGAAATTCCTGGATATGGATGAGTTTGTAGATATTGTTATAGGTGCAGATAAAGTCCAGAATTCTAAGCCCTCACCTGAGATGCTCACCTCAATCGGGAGTGCATTGGGCACAGCACCTGGGGAATCTATTATGGTAGGGGATGCCAAGACTGATGTTCAGATGGGTATAAATGCGGATTTCAAGGCTTCGGTAGGCGTTTGCAGCGGGCTTGCGAGCAGGGAAGTTCTTTCTTCCCTTACGCCTTATGTGATCGAAGACGTATCGGAGATACACCTGGAGCCGGTACCAAAGGGCTAGAGGTAATGGAGGTATTTTAGGTTTGAATACGAATAAGAAAATTATACTGGTCAATTTGCCGCAAGGGAATGACTATAGACATGAAGATGCAGGGAAAAGCTATCCCGCGCCCGGTATTATGGTAATAGGGACCATACTTAAGAAGAAGGGGTATGACGTATCTCTTATTGACGGGGCTCTCTATCGTGACTATGAAGAAAAAGTTCTCGAAAAAGTTTCCGGGGATACCGCTTTTATTGGATTTTCAGCCATGACATCACAGATAGTCATGGCCCATGATCTTGCCGAGAGGGTAAAGGCGAAGTGCCCGGGCGTGCCGGTTATTTTTGGTGGTGTGCATGCTACATTATATCCGGAACAGACTGTCCAGAATTCATGCGTTGATATCGCTGTAATAAATGAAGGGTCAAAGACGGTTCTTGAGATAATGGACTATATCGCGGGCAGGAAGCATCTCGGGGATATAAATGGGATAGCTTTTTGTGATAAAAATGGAGAGGTTAAGGTCACTCCTCCCAGAGATCTTGATGATATTCTGGATATACCTCATTTCGACTTTAAACTCCTGGATATAGAACGGTATCTCAGCGCAAAAAGCGTTTATAAAAGAGAGCTTGATCCTGAAGACACCGAGGAGCTTAGGGTGATGCCGATATTAACGGGGCTTGGATGCTGTTTCAGGTGCGCTTTTTGTATTAATGTTATTTTGGGAAGGAAATACCGCCTGAGATCCGCTGAGTCCGTTGTTAATGAGATGAAGAGGCTGCAGTCTGAGTACGGCGCTAATGGATTTTTGTTTCTTGATGAAGATTTTTGTATCAACAGAAAGCGCCTGGCGGAGTTTATCGATCTTGTTAAGGAAAAAGGAATAGATTTTTCCGGACGTATATGGACCAGGGTGTCTTATTTCAGGCAGGAAGCTTTCAGGAAGACTATGCGCGAGCTTGAAGGTATAGGTATAAGATCAATAGCAATGGGCGCCGAAAGCGGATCCCAGAAGATACTAGACTACATAAAAAAGGATATCAAACTGGACGATATAACGTTTGCCGCAAAAGAGCTTTCCGGTGGAAAGATAACACCGAGATTTTCATTTATAACGGGTATGGAAGGAGAGAAGAAGGAAGATACCATCGCGACATACAAGCTTTGCAGGGATCTCCTGGCGGCTAATCCCAGGGTGGATATAGCGGGACCATTTATCTTCCGGTATTATCCGGGTTCACCCATATTCGCTGAAATGGTGGAAAAATATAATATACATATACCTCAATCTATTGACGAGTGGCGCAAAGCCCTGAACGATGACGGGTCACTTTCGATAGATTCCCAGCAGTGGACATGGCCGGGTTTTTCCAGATACAGCGAAAGCATGCATGATTATATAACGACGTATGCTTATGTCCTGAATAAACCTTTTTATCGCGAAAAAACGCTTTTCAAGATACTTAAAAAGATGATCCTGTGGCGCATATCATGCGGGGAGCATCTTTATGTGCTGGATTATTATTTTTTCAAGATACTGAAGAAGATGCGAAGTCTTTTTAAAAACTTGCGGCATATGACGAGAGCAAGAAAGGAAAAAATAGATGAAAACGATAGGAATAATTCCGTCAAGGTTGAAGTCAACGCGGCTTCCTGATAAAGCCCTTATTGATATAGAAGGTTTGCCGATGATAGTGCATGTCTTTAAAAGGGCCGAGCTTGCCTCGAGCCTGGATGAAGTGATCGTTGCGACTGATAGCAAAGAAATTTACGATGTTGTTACTTCCGCGGGCGGGAAAGCGGTCATGACCTCTCCCCGCCACAAGACGGGCACGGACCGTATAGCCGAGGTGGCAGGTAATGTTGACTGCGATATTGTTGTTAACATACAGGGGGATGAGCCACTTGTAGATCCGGAACATATTAATAAGGTTGTAGAACCGCTTTTGAAAGAAGAGGACGTGCAGACGTCAGTACTGGTTACTCCTTACTCAAAAAAGGACAGTACTTCTGACATAAAGGCGGTGCTGGACCTGGAGGGTAACATATTATACTGTTCGCGTACGGATCTTCCGGACACATCACGTACCGGGATCGATGCCATGTGGAAGATGTGTTTTATCGTGCCGTTCCGTAAAGAGTTTTTGCTTGAATATACTTCCTGGGACCAGACGCCCCTGGAGAGGATCGAATACAATGAATACCTGCGAATACTGGAGCACGGATATAAGATGAGAGCGGTTCCCGTTGAGGATGCTGAGGTAAGCGTTGATACGCCTGAGGATCTGGAGATCGTCACCGAAGCGATGAAAAAGGACACGATAAAGTCAAAATATATGTAAAAAGATGAAGAAACTAATAATTATCCATAGCCTGACTGATATATCTAAAAAGATACCCCTTATTAAGGAAGAAGGGATAGGGGAATGGATTCCTTTTGTCTCTGAGTATGGGACGGTAAAAAGAATAGAAGAGAAGCTTATCGGCACCGCCAGCAGGAAAGATATCAGCACTGAACTTCAAGGTACTGCCTCAGAAGTCAGGCGGGATTTCTTTGAAAAAACAGCCGAATTGGGGAAGAAATATAATTCGCTTGCATGGTGGGCACACAGTATTTCCGAAAGAAACACAATGGCGAGTAAGCTTTTCTTGAGATGCTGTTATATGGTTATGGCTGAAAAGATCTTATCAAGCGGGCAGGACCTGTGCATGGTGTGTGACAGCAATTCTGTTATTGATAATATCGAGAAGCTGGCTCTAAGGCATGGATATGAGGTAACTAAGAAAAAAAGCAGAAAGTTTTATATATGGGGGGATACTGTTTCCTGGAGGATCTGTGCGGGGATATACAGCTTTATAAAGGGCTTGTTTCTTGTTTATCCTTTGACCAAGATCAATAGATTTGTTCATGCAAAAAGTGCGAAAGAGAAGAGAAGGGAAATAAAGGAAACGGACATAATAATACATACATGGGCCGACAAAAAGAGTCTTGGAGAGGATGGGAAGTTTAATGATCGTTATTTTACGGTTCTGCCGGAGTTTTATAAAGACAAGGGATACAAGGTAGCTACACTGGTTGATCTATTTTTGCTGAACAGAAAACCAGTAGCATACTGGAAAGCTTTAACATTTTTAAGGAAAAACAGCGGCCAGTTCATTATAGCTGAAGATTATTACAGTGTGTGGGATTATTTTTGGCCGCTCAGATTAGGACTCAAGAAAAATGGGTTCAGGTTTGACAATGTGACAATTGGGGGTGTGGACTGTTCGAGCCTTTTCACTGATCAGAACAAACTTGAGAGGGTGCCATTCACGGCTATGTATTATAGGCTTTTCGAACGGCTAGCCGCATGGGGATTTTCTCCCAGGCTTGTCATCGATGGTTTTGAAAATATGGTTTCTGATAAAATGATCCAGCTTGGTGTGCGAGAATTTATGCCGGGGACCTCTCTTTACGGTTTTTATCATATGGCTCCGCCGCCCAATATATTATGTTTTTATACGGACATACGTGAAAGAGGGATCGCGCCTCTTCCGGACAAGATAATATGTAATGGCGATAGATTTAAGGAGATCCTTGTAAAAGAGCATTTTCCGGAGGAAAAGCTTGTATCCGGAGCGGCCCTGAGGTATCTCTATCTTCACAAAATGAATAAGGCATCACTTCCGGCTAAGGACGGAGTTTTTAAGATACTTCTTACACTGCCGCTTCAGAGGGAAGCGGCAATTGAGATTTTTAATAAAACTGTGGAGGCTGTGAAAAATAATGAGAGATATCATCTTCTCGTAAAGCCTCATCCCCTGGGGGCGCCTCTTATTATGGCGGAATTAGGGAAGGAATTGCCTGGGAATGCAAAATGGCTTGAAGGTAGCATGGCTGATGCTATAAATAAGTGTGATATAGTTGTAAGCGCCGCGACAAGCGCAGCAGTGGATTGTCTTATGGCAAATAAAGAGGTAATACGGGTTGGCAGGGAAACTCAGCTTGATTTTGATCCTCTTGCCTGGTTCAAAGAATTCGGGGCGCCTGTTTATAGCGTAGAGCAGCTCAAAGACAGGTTGTTGTACATGGAGAAAAAAATAAAAAGTGACAGTTATGAGATCCCGGATCATTCGTCTATGCTTCCGGAACTCTTTGCGCCCGAGACTGAAGAAAACATGGAAGTGTTTTTACCAGAAAAGATGAAAGGATAAAATTAGTATGATACGTTTATCAAAATCAGTTATGGGGGAACTCGAGAAAGAGGCTGCGGGACGTGCCATAGAAGACGGATATCTTGGTATGGGAAGTTTTGTGAAGGAGTTTGAGGGGAAGCTTTCCGATTATCTAGGGGCTAAAAAGGTAATGTGCG
>JABMSC010000212.1 GCA_013204685.1 Candidatus Omnitrophota bacterium
ACCTATAGGACAGGGCATAGCTGTTACGCCTCTCCAGCTTGCCTGTGCGGTAAGCGTTATTGCTAATGGGGGGTATCTGGTTAAGCCCTATGTCGTGGAGCAGATAACCACATGGGAGGGAATGGTATATAAGCAATTTAATCCCGTAATAAAGCGTCAAGTCCTTTCTGAAGAAACATGCGATAAGATGAAGGATATTCTTAACAAAGTTGTGGTCGAAGGGACCGGCCGGCGCGCCAGGTCGAAGCTCTACGAAGCTTGCGGAAAAACGGGTACAGCCCAGATGGTAAATCCAAAAGGCGGATATTATGAAAATAAATACGATGCGACCTTTATAGGTTTTGTGTCCAAGGAAGATCCTATAATGAGTATAGTTGTGATCGCCAATGATCCGCATCCGGTTCATTTTGGAGGGAGTGTTGCAGCCCCGACATTTAAGAGAATAGTTGAACGTACTTTGCAGTACCTTGAGTCGAATAAGGTGACTGTGGGGAAGAAGGAATAGTTCACAGCGAAAAAATACAAAATTCGAATATCGACCCATTACAAATTTCTCCGAAATTTTTAACGGGCCACGAAATTCGAAACAAATCCCAAATTCGAAATTCCAATGCTCCAAAAGGAAAAGTTTGGAATTTGAGATTTGAGATTTCGAAATTGTTTCGTATTTCGGATTTCTGATTTCGTATTTAATACCCCAGGAGCTATGAGTTAAACATTATGAACAATCCACTCGAGAACATATCTTTTACAAGTGACAACATAAAAACCGATTCACGTCAGGTCAATCCCGGAGATGTGTTTTTCGCTATAAAAGGAACCCTTCATGACGGGCATGATTTTGTTGCTGAGGCTGTCAAAAAAGGTGCGGCATTCGCGATATGCGAACATGAAATTCCCGGACTTCCGGAGGAGGGCAGGCGGAAAGTGGTCCTGACCGGGGATGCAAAAGAAGCACTTGGAAGTGCTGCAAAAGATGTTTTTAACGACCCTGCGGATGCGCTTTCAGTTTATGGTGTTACCGGCACCAATGGCAAAACGACAACGGTATTTTTGATAGACAGCATTTTGACAAAGGCCGGAAACCCAAGCGGATTAATAAGTACCGTATTTACCAAGTTGCGGGAGGGAGAAGTGAGACCTTCTTCGATGACTACTCCGGACCTGGTGACGATGTATCGGCTCCTGTCGGAAATAAGATCGAACGGTAATACCTCGGCAGTTATCGAAGTCTCAAGTCATGCCCTTAGCCAGGGGAGGGTCCGGGGCATAGGACTGGATAGCGCCGTCTTTACGAATCTCACGCCGGAGCATCTGGATTATCATGGGGATATGGATTCCTACTTAAGGGATAAGGCCAGGATATTTCTGAATCTGAAGCCGGATGGACTGGCAGTTCTCAACGTTGATGACCCGTTAGTGATAGGCCTTAAGAAAAGCGAGACACTACCTGAGGTAGTTACCTTCGGCGTAAAGGGTCAGGCGGACGTTACTGCTAAAAATGTAGAGTTGACCTCAGGAGGCGCTGAATTTGATCTAGCAATTAAAGATCTGGGAGATGTGACCGTCAGGACTTCGCTTATTGGCGAGCATAATGTCTCCAACATACTGGCTGCAGTAGCCGCGCTTTCAAAGAGGGGTTTGAGCCTCGAGGATATGAGAAAAGGCATAGAAAATGCTTCGCCTCCCCCGGGCCGGCTCGATGAGGTAGAGAGAGGAGCGCCCTTTAAAGTGTTTGTGGACTATGCTCATACGCCCAATGCGCTGGAGAATGTTCTTGCAAGCGTGCGCCCCCTAGCCTCCGGCAGGCTTATTTGTGTTTTTGGCTGCGGCGGAGACAGAGACAAAACAAAAAGGCCTCTCATGGGAAAAATTGCCGCGAGTCTATGTGATAATGTTATAGTGACGAGCGATAACCCCAGGACGGAAGACCCACTTGAGATACTGAAAGAGATAGAAAAGGGAATGCTTGATAGTAAGAACTATAGTATAATAGAACAAAGGCATGTTGCTATACGCGAAGCTTTGGAGTCTGCAGAAGCGGGTGATGTAGTGATAATCACCGGAAAAGGACATGAAGCTTATCAGATAGTAGGGGATCAAGTGCTTCCCTTTGATGATAAAGAAGTTGCGAGGGGCGTGCTTGCAGAGTTGGGGTATTGAGAAGGTTCGCTTTGTTAGTGCTGGGTGCCGGGTGCTGGGTGCCGAGTAAATGTTTAGATCAGACTCAGCACTCAGAACTCAGCACTATGTATATTTTTTATTTTTATTATTTAGCGCATAAATACTAAATCATGATAGAATTAACAGCTAAAGATGTTTCGAAGGTAATAGATGGCGGGATCATATCAGATGATCCAGGGGCGCAGGTCAGCGGGTTTTCGGTAGATACCAGAACCCTTGTCCCGGGAGAATTTTTCATAGCTATAAAAGGGAAGAATTTTGACGGGCATGATTTTATAGAAGAGGCCGTAAATAAAGGTGCCTCCGGTATTATCGCAGAAAAACCCCGTTACAAATCGAAGATTTCTAACGGGGCACGACCCGTTACAAATTTCAGAGAAATTTATAACGGGCCACGCGCAGCAGAATATGCTAAAGGAAGGGCCCCTCATACCCTTCTGGTCGAAGATACGTCTTTAGCAATGGGGAAAATCGCCGGAGAGATAAGACGCCGGGTGAATTTACCGGTTATTTGCATTACGGGCACCAACGGGAAGACAACTGTTAAAAGGATTCTCTCCCGTATTCTTTCTTCAAAATTCAAGGTTCTGGAAAGCAGGAGATCATACAACAACATAATCGGCGTAAGCCTCACGCTTTTTGATCTCGATCCTTCATATGATCTCGCAGTTCTGGAACTTGGCACTAATTATCCGGGAGAGATAGCTTCTTTAGCCGGGATAGCCCGCCCGGATATCGCTGTTATGACAAATATAGGGAACGGGCATCTTGAATTTTTAAGCGACAGAGAAAGTGTTTTTGCCGAAAAGACGCGCATTTTGGATTATTTGCCCGATGAGGGGGCAGCGTTCTTGAATAAGGATGATGAATTCCTGGCGGGGACCAGCATCAAACATGGGCATCTGAAATTCTACGGCATGCATCCCGGCAGTGATTTTCTTATTTCGGATCTTTTCATGAAAGAAGGGGGGCAGGAGTTTTCCCTCGGCGGAGAAAGTTTCTTTATACCGCTTGAAGGCGCGCATAACGTTTATAATGCGGCGGCAGCCATATCCGTTGCTCTTCACTTGGGGATGAAGTCCGAAGAGATAAGAAGCGCTCTTTGTGATGTTTCGCTTCCGGAGATGCGTCTTGAGAAAGTGATAATAGACGACCTTGTCTTTATTAACGATTCATATAATGCGAATCCTGATTCTTTCCAGTGCGCGCTGGAAGTCTTAAAGGGGAGCCGTGAAGGTTCCAGTAAGATCGTTGTAGCCGGGGACATGACGGAACTGGGGACCTTAAGCGACGATTTTCATAGAAGGTTAGGCAGGAGCATAGCCGAAAAAAGTGTCGATTTTTTAATTGTGTTGGGTGAGAACGCAGAAAAAATAATTGATGGTGCGCTTACTTCAGGCATGGAAAAAGAAAAGGTGCTGCATGCAAAAAGCCATTCAGAAGCTGCTGAGATGGTAAAGAAAGTATCCCCGCCCGAGGCAGTAGTGCTCATTAAAGGTTCTCGAAAATCAAGAATGGAGGAAGTCCTTAAGTGTTTTACTATTTCCTGTACCCATTAAAAGATATCTGGTTTGGTTTTAATATTTTCAGGTACATAACGTTCCGCGCAAGCATGGCTGCGGTTACGTCTTTTTTGATATGCATAATCGTAGGGCCGGTGATCATAAAACTGCTGAAGAAGTTTAACGTGGGGCAGTATGTGAGAAGGGAACACGTAGAGAGTCTTTATCATCGTCATAAACATAAAGAGGGTACTCCCACAATGGGGGGTATACTCATTATTGTCTCTGTGCTTATTGCCTCGCTACTATGGGGCCGTTTGGACAATCAATATGTTCTCTTGGCGCTTTTTGGAATGATATGGCTTGGTGCTATAGGTTTTTTGGACGATTTTATAAAATTTAAGAATAAAAGCGCTACAGGCGCCCAGGCCATCACCAAATTGACAGGGCAGATAGTTATAGCTCTTGTAGTGGGGCTTTTTGTGATAAACAGTAAAGATATCGGCTTGGGGTTATATTTACCTTTTGTTAAAAACGCTGTTATTAATCTCGGGATATTCTACATTTTTTTCGTTTTATTGGTAATAGTGGGAGCTTCCAATGCCTTGAATCTTACTGACGGGCTTGATGGACTGGCAATAGGGTGTGTTGTCTTTATTACTCTTACCTATTCGGTCATAAGTTACATCACAGGCCATGCCGTTATAAGTAAATACCTTCAGGTGTTTTATTTGTCGGGATCAGGAGAGCTTGCCGTTTTCTGCGCCGCTTTAACAGGCGCAAGTTTGGGGTTTCTCTGGTTTAACTGTCATCCGGCAAGTATTTTTATGGGAGACACTGGATCTCTCGCGCTGGGGGGTTCTATTGCTATAGTCAGTGTGCTCATAAAAAAAGAGGTGCTGCTTCTGGTTGTTGGAGGAGTTCTGGTTGCCGAAGTAGTTTCTGTTGTCCTCCAGGTCCTGTCATTCAAGTTAAGAAAAAAACGACTTTTCCTCATGTCGCCGATCCACCATCATTTCGAATTAAAGGGATGGGATGAACCTAAGATCACTACCAGGTTTTGGATAATAGCGGCTATTCTGGCGCTTTTAAGTATAGCGACGCTTAAGGTGCGGTAGTTCTTGTTATTGTACCCCGCTACAAATTCCATTGAAATTTGTAACGGACCGTGGGCATTGAGTATAGCGGGCTCACCAGGGTGGATTTGTAAGCAAAATTGGTTAGTTCAGGAAAAAGGATTATATGAATGTAGGCGGTAAAAAAGTTCTGGTTGTTGGATTGGGCGTAAGCGGATATGCCTCTGGCAGGCTTCTTGCCAGGCGTGGCGCGAAAGTAAAGATCACCGAAGAAGTTGACTCTGACAGCGTGCAGGAGAATGTAAAAAAACTGCTGCAATATCCCGCTGAATTTGAGATCGGCCGGCATACCAGGGATTTTTGTGACAATGTAGATCTTGTTGTTACAAGTCCGGGGGTTGACTCACAGGCTCTTCCTCTTCTGCTTGCCAGGGAAAAACAAATTCCGGTAATAGGGGAACTGGAACTGGGCTTTAGATTTTGTGAAGCTCCCATTATCGCCATAACGGGTACTAATGGTAAAAGTACAACCGTGGAGCTTATAGGGAATATACTTGCACTTTCCGGAAAACATACTGTAATATGCGGCAATATCGGTAATCCTCTGGCAGGGGAAGTGGAAAAGCTGACCCCCGGTAGTGTTGCTGTTGTTGAAGTGAGTTCCTTTCAACTCGAGACGGTAAAAGAGTTCAGGCCTCATGCAGCCATTCTTCTCAACGTATCGGAAGACCATTATGACAGGCACGGCGATCACGGTACTTACAAACGGGAGAAGTTCAGGGTTTTTGAAAATCAGTCCTCCGGAGACTGGGCCGTGCTTCATTCTGATCTTTGCGGTGACTCTTTGACGGCCGACATCAAAAGCCGTGTTGTATTTTTTGGCGGAGAGAATACCGGCAGCTCCGGCAGTATCTCTGTAAACATGAATGGAGGACCGGAGCATATCATAAAGAGATCAGAGGTCCCCTTAAAGGGCGAGCATAATATGGACAATGTTTCATGCGCGGCTCTTGTGGGCAGGATCATGGGCGTGAGTGACCGGGTGATATGCGATGGAATAAGAAGCTTCAAACCTCTGGCACATAGGTTTGAAAAGGTTGCAGATTACATGGGTGTGGAATTTATTGATGATTCAAAGGCAACGAATATAGATGCGACACGCCGGGCCCTCAGGTCAATGGAAAAGAAGGTGGTTCTTATCGCCGGAGGACGGGATAAGGGAGGGGATTACACTTCGATGCTTCCCTTGATGAAGGAAAGGGTGAAGGCCCTGGTGCTTATAGGAGAAGCAAGAGATAAGATGAAAAACGTTTTTTCATCTGAAGTGTCCGTTTTTGAAGCGAAAGACATGGCCGAAGCCGTGAGAAGAGGAGCAGATATTGCTTCTCGAGGTGAGGCTGTTATGCTTTCACCCATGTGTTCCAGTTTTGACATGTATTTGAGTTATAAAGAACGCGGGGATGTATTCCAGAGTGAAGTGAAAAAGATCCTGGAGGAAAATTAACCCAAGATGACTAAAAACGCAAAGATCATACTCCTGACAGTAGCAGTGCTTTTAATGATCGGGATAGTCATGATATATTCCACAAGCGCCGTTTATGCTTTTGATAAATATGGCGATAGCGGTTATTTCGTTAAAAGGCATTTAATATACCTTGCCATCGGTATCAGCCTTGCTGTCTTCTGTATGTCAGTGCCCGCGCGCGGAGTATCCTCGAATGCCAGGATCATAATGTTATTTTGCATTCTTCTTCTTGTTATTGTTCTTGTTCCGGGAATAGGGACGGAAGCTAAAGGCGCAAGGAGGTGGTTGCGTTTCTTTGGACTTGGAGTGCAGCCCTCGGAGATCGCCAAGATCGGGCTCATAATCTATCTGGCGGATCTAACCGCACGTAAAAAGCATCTGATGCAAAACCTGAAGTTTGGATTTTTCCCCCCGCTTTTTGTGATCGGCCTGACCGCGGGGCTTGTCCTGATCGAGCCTGATCTGGGAACGTCTGTTTCGATCTTGTTCATAGGGTTTGTTGTGATGTTCACCGCCGGCGCCAGATTTAAGCACATGCTGGCGATCACTCTTAGCATGATCCCGGTTTTAGCCCTGGCAATTAAATGTGAACCTTACCGCATGAAAAGAGTATTGCTATTCTTAAATCCCGGTAAGGATCCCAGGGGAGCCGGGTTTCAGCTTATGCAATCCTTCATAGCGCTGGGCTCAGGTGGTCTTTTGGGGGTGGGCTTGGGAGCTTCTAGGCAAAAACTTTTTTATCTGCCCGAGGCACATACGGATTTTATTTTTTCCATAATCGGGGAAGAGTTGGGTTTTTTGGGGGCAGCTTCGGTTCTTTTGCTTTTTGCTGTTCTTATTTGGTTCTTGCTGAGGCTCTCTTTTAAGATCATGGATGAGTTTGCTTCACGGGTGGTACTTGGAATAAGCGTTATGATAGCTTTTGAAGTAATGGTAAATATAGGTGTATCCATAGGTGTATTGCCTACAAAAGGATTGCCGCTTCCTTTCATAAGTTATGGGGGAAGTTCACTTGTATGTCACATGGCAGCCATAGGGCTGGTGTTTAATATGGCCAGAGGAGCCGAGACGAGGGGAGGGTAATGAAAATCATTCTCGCTGCCGGCGGCAGCGGAGGACATATATTTCCCGCGGTTGCCCTGGCTTCCGAGCTTGAGAAGGCGGGAGTAAATGATATATATTTTGTTTCAAGCCAGAGAAGATTGGACAGGGACATATTACAGGATCGCGCGGCGAAGTGTTTCTTTTTGTCCATCAATCCAATGCCCTTAAAATTTGCGCCCTTAAAGTATCCGCAGTTTATAAGAAAACTCTTAGCTGACATGGCTGCATCTATTCGTATCATTCGCAAAACACGGCCCGATGCTGTTGTGGGGTTTGGAGGGTATTCTTCGGGGGCCATTGTTATTGCTGCGAAGCTCTTTAGAATTCCGATAATCCTTCATGAGCAGAATCTGATCCCCGGAAGAGCGAATAGATCATTAAGCCGCTTTGCAGATCGTGTTGCAGTTAGCTTTGAAGGGACATTTGAGCATTTAAAGAATGCTAAGGAAAAAATAGTATATTCAGGCAACCCGCTCCGCCGGGAGATCCTCGGCACAGCGAGAGTAGATGCCGCCCGGAGGCTAGAGATCAATGCTGAAGATTTAACGGTTCTTATAATGGGGGGGAGTCAAGGGTCTTCCTTTTTGAATGAAACCGCCTCAAAGGCGGCTATGCGTGTCATGGAGAATTTCGCCGGAAACGTTCAATTTATACACCTTACAGGCCGGGAAGACTACAGCATAGTAAAAGATTTTTACAAAAACAATGAGATCCCGGGAAAGGTTTTTTCTTTTCTTGAGAGGATAGATGATGCTTATGCTGCCAGTGACCTGGCAATAAGCAGGGCAGGAGCGGCTGCTATTTTTGAGCTCGCGTTCTATGCTAAACCCATGATCCTGGTGCCGTATCCAAATCCGAAGAACAACCAGAGATCCAATGCGGTGTTTTTCTCAGAGGCAGGTGCCGCTATTTATAAAGATGAAAAGAATTTTTCCGAGAGTGATCTCGCCGGGGAAATAATCTGGATGTTATCGAATCCAAGCCTCCGGGATAAGATTTCAGAGGCGGCTTTAAGTTTAAGCGTGCCTGATGCGAGCAAGCGTCTCGCGGACGCGGTTATTGAACTGGTGGAGGAAAAGAGGAGCCGGATAACTTAATTTATTATGAAAAAAATACACTTTATAGGAATAGGCGGAATAGGAATGAGCGCTCTTGCTGATATACTGATCGCAGGGGGCAAGAGCGTGACAGGTTCCGATCTCAGACCTAATTCCATTACGGATAAACTGAAGGATAAGGGCGCTGTAATATATAAAGGGCACTCCGGGGATAATTTGACCGGGGAAATTGATCTTGTTGTTAAAACCTCTTGCATAAGGGACAACAATCCGGAGATAGAAAAGGCTAGAGAAAAAGGTGTTCCGATAATTACAAGAGGTGAACTCCTTAAATCCATCATGGAAGAAGCCGGGACGTCAGTTGCAGTCACAGGCACTCACGGGAAAACGACCACCAGCGCGCTTATTGCGCACATACTGGAAGCGTGCGGGAAAGACCCCACTTTTGCTATTGGGGGGGAAATAGGTAAAGCTGCAAATGCAAGGAGCGGTAAGAGCGGTATTATGGTTGCCGAAGTTGACGAAAGCGACGGGTTTTTTCGTAATATTGGATCAACCTGCGCGGCAATTACCAACATAGAGCGCGAACATATGGAACATTACGGTAATATGGAAAACCTGATAGATGCTTATAAAGAATTCATAGGCCGCATTAGCCCGGAAGGCGCCCTTTTTTATAACGGGGAAGATGCGCTGCTTTCAGGAATGGTTAAGGGCAGCAGCGCGAGGGCTTTCAGTTTCGGAATTGATGGAAGTTTCGATGTCGGGTGCGAAGAGTTACAGCATGCAAAGAATATTGAGTTTGAGTTAGTGTTCTCTCGATCCAGATCAGGAAGAGTTAAGAGCTCTCTCATAGGCCGCCACAATGCGATGAACCTGCTTGCAGCTATCGGCATTTGTTCTCAGATCGGGGTGGCCCCCGATGATATTATCAAGGCGATCAGTTCCTTTAGCGGGGTAGGCAGGCGTTTTGACAGAGTAGCAAAAATAGGGGACGTGGAAGTTGTTGAAGATTATGCGCATCATCCTACGGAATTATTTTCAGTTATACATGCCGCCAGAGATTACAGTGACGGCAGAACTGTAGTTGTTTTTCAGCCGCATCGCCATTCCAGAACTGCAGACCTGGCGGAAGACTTCATGACTTGCTTCAATGAAGCTGACGTGCTTATATTAACAGATGTATATTCAGCTGATGAAGATCGTGCTGAGGGGGCGGGGGTGCGTGATATATTTGAAAATATGAACAAAAAAAGCTTCGAACTTGTAGATCTTGTTGAAAAAGATCGAGTCCCAGAACGCGTCTCGAGTATCGTAAGAGGAAATGATGTGATTTTAATACTGGGTGCGGGAGATATAAGAGATGTGTCGGGGGAGCTGGTTGAGAGGATCAAAAAAAAGAGGATAAGGGGCAGGACCTTAAGGCATGGAGCGCAAGGGTAGGGCGCTTACATGCCTGCCCCGACCAAGGTAAAAAATGAAGATGGATAATAAATTGTGCAGGCAATTAACCGAATTATGTCAGGGGGACTCGTCTAAAGTTTTATTCAATGAGCCTCTTTCCAGGCATAGCACTATCGGTATCGGCGGCCGGGCCAGCGTTTTTTTTATTCCCCAGTCTCTCGAGGGGCTTATAAATGTTGTGAATATGCTTAGAAGTGAAGGCATGCGCATCATTGCAATAGGTAATGGAAGTAATATATTGTTTCCCGACGGGGGATTAGAGGCGGCTATAGTGAATTTATCAAGCCCCTTTTTTACAAGCAAGAAATTCACCGATGAAACTGTGTATGCAGGAGCCGGGGCGGGGCTGTCTGAGCTTATATCAGATTGCTGCAGGCGCGGACTTGGGGGCCTTGAAGGGTTAGTTGGAATTCCGGGAACAGTTGGAGGGGCTGTTTTCTCAAATGCTTCATATAAGGGGGCAATAAGTGATCATTTATTAAGCATAAAGGTTTTGGATGAAGACGGCAGAACGAAATGGGTTGAGAGGAACAAAATGGAATTCGGATACAGATATTCTTCGATAACCGAAAAAGAAATAATTTTAGAAGCAGCTTTTACTCTTAAAAAAGATTCAGAGGCAAATCTTAGATCTAAGCTTCAGGAGCATTTCGCGGAAAAGACAGCAAAACAGCCGCTGCACGAGAGGACACTGGGATGCATTTTTAAAAATCCAGAAAGATATAAAAGCGGCGAGATCATTGACAGGCTTGGCATGAAAGGCCTGTCTTGCGGGGGAGCGAGAGTTTCCACAAAACACGCTAATTTTATCGTGAATACCGGCGGGGCAAATTCCGCTGAAGTGATAAAACTGATAGATGATATCCGGGATAAGGCGAGGGAAGAATTTCCCGTTGAGCTTGAACCCGAGATAAGGATACTGTAAACTACGGGTGGGTGCTTGAATTAATGTCGGAGGTTTTAGAGGCAGGATCATGACGGACCAACTTGAATTACTCAAAAAATATAGAATAGGTGTTCTTGCCGGCGGCCCCTCCAGCGAGAGGGAAATAAGTCTTAAAAGCGGGAAAGCTGTTTTTGATATTTTGCGCAAGAGCGGCTTAGACGTCTCTTTTATCGATGTGGAGGAGCAGGGGTTTGATGCGTCTTTAGAGGAGGCCGGGATCAGCCTGGCATTTATTGCTTTGCATGGCAGGTTCGGTGAAGACGGTACTGTCCAGGCTCTCCTAGCGAAGAGGAAAATACCTTATACGGGATCAGGTCCTGAATCCTCCGCCCTGGCGCTTGATAAACTGGCTTCAAAGGAAGTATTTGAAAAGGAAGGGATATTTGTCCCTCGATACAGGGTCGTCTCCAAAGATCAGGACACGGCGGATATCAGCTTCACTTTTCCGTGTGTTGTGAAACCGCGGCACGAAGGATCGAGTGTTGGACTTTCAATCGTTTCATCCGGTGATCAGCTGAGCGAGGCGGTGCGCTGTGCATTTGAGTTTGATGATGAAATCATGGTGGAGGAATATAACCCAGGAAGGGAAATAACGGTTGGTATTCTCGGGGATGCTTCCTTGCCTGTAATTGAAATTGTAGCGGAAAACAATATTTATGATTACAATGCCAAATACACTTCGAGCGAGACAGAATATAAGGTGCCGGCCGGACTGGATGAAGATGTGTACCTGCGGGTGCAAGAGGCGGGTCTCAAAGCACATCGATCTCTTGGCTGCAGAGGGTTTTCACGGGTTGATATGAGGCTCGCCGGTGACGGAAAGGTATTTGTCCTGGAGGTAAATACGATCCCCGGTCTTACGGAAAGAAGCCTTCTTCCCATGGCGGCAAAGGCCGAAGGG
>JABMSC010000022.1 GCA_013204685.1 Candidatus Omnitrophota bacterium
CGCCCGGTGTGGATCCTCCCTGTACGGAACATAGCAAACAGTTTTTTCTCTATTTACATACTCTCCCGCATCTTTCGTTTTTCTCTCCCTCATCAGATCTTTGAAATTCCATACAATAAATCAGCGCTTTACATCTCTACCTCTCAACCTAAATCTCAACCTTAACCTTAATTCCGAACTATCTGGTATCTAAAGCACGGAATGCCTCCCTCTGTCCTTATTACGCGTGACACCATATGTGAAAACGTGTCATATTATTGAAATTCCATACAAGAACATACGATAAGAACCGCCGCTTAAGTGTAATATTATTTCCTTCCGGGTTAATTTCTTAGAACTCATTAATACCCCTTTTTAGTTTTTCCTGTGCCTCTTGTTAATATCTAATCCTTTTAACGACTTTTTCTGTTAACAGCAACTGTTTATCTTGCATGATTTCAACAGGCTCTTTGATAAACAATAATGGAAAGACAATATCACTTACACAACATGGCAGCCATACAGAAAGAAATAAAAATATAAAAATCCCAATATACAAATATCCTGTTAAACCTTGCCCTAATGACATAATAATGTGAAATAAAGACGCCCACGTACTTAATAGAACATGTCCGGCATGCGGGAATCTGGTTCTTGGAATGAAATGCGCCACAGTCACTCCTGAAATCGCGCACAAAGAGACTGCTTTCCATTCTTCAATGAAACCTATATGCACTCCTCTATTCGGCAGTCGCAATAAAACCTCGCCTATATACGGAATTACTGAATCGCTTAACGTCGCTATGCCTACAGCTCCCGAGAACCCTACCAAAAGGATCGTTAAAAAATTACATTTCCCCTTTGTTTCTTCATCTTTATGTATTTTAAACATCGAAGCGGTAACAAGCGCGCTCAAAAAGACATGAACGAAATGAAACATATGAAACATTTTATGCGCCGCGCCAAAAAATATCTCCCGAAAAAGCACCATAAAAATTATTCCGGTAACGACTCCCCACATCGTAAAAGGAATATGTTTCTTCAACTCAATGGAAATTTGTCTAACATCCATTTAACTTCCTCCATTTTCAGGTAATCCTAACAATGTTCGTTTTCACCAACAATCAAGACCAAGTATGAATTTTCTGCTTCCATTGCCTTCCGCTCGCTACCATACTAAACTTGTATTGTAGAAAACTATTCTTTCCTCACAAAAAAGGAGCATATCATGGCTTATAAAATCGATGAGAAATGCACAGGATGCGGAGCTTGTCTTCCTGAATGTCCCGTAAACGCGATTAGCGAAGGCGAACCATATATGATCGACGCTGAAAAGTGCACCGACTGTGGAGCTTGTGTTGGAACTTGCCCGGTTGGGGCAATTTCGCAAAAAGAAGATTAAGCTTCGAAACTGCTAATTCTGGCAGTTATAACATAAACCTATAAACTTTAAAGTAAGTTTTCTGTTTATAAATTTATGCTTTTTGCTAATCTTATTTTCTGGGGCTTTAATTCTTTATCTCGAAATTCCACGATTTGCCCCGCAATACTCACACATTAAATGTCCATAACGCGCTTCTCCATAAACAATATACAAGAACATAACCGGCCTTCGCCCGGAACTCACAATTTATAGGGCCTGTTCTCCGAGCAATCCCTGCATTTGTGATCGTTTGCAAGGGGGTGGGAGCTCTCTGAATGGGAGGATCCACACTGGGCGGAGGGGCCCATGAAGAAAGCTACCACGCCCTTGCTTACTTTCGCAACATATCGGCCCAGTTCGGGGAACGGGCCCTACATCCGTGAAAATGCATCAAGTTATTAAAATTCCGTTACGATAAACTAAAAAATTACCCTGTCTTCAAAATGCGATCTACTCAATTTATGAAAGTTTTTCTATTATCTCTTCGATCCATTCTTTGACCCTATCCAGCTGATTTTCAACAACTCCATCAATTTTTAAAGACTCGTTGATTATTTCCGACCCGCAATTAACGAGCTTCTCCTCCAAGGTATCAACTGCCTTACAAAATTGTGGATACATGGTATCTCCGGGTCCAAAAACCGCGACTTTTTTACCTGACAATTCTACTGATTGTATCTTTTTCTTTACCATATAACTCCCCAAGTGGAACAACCAAAGAGAATCACATCATAATCCAGCATTGTTTTCGGCTGAACATTTTATACATTTTTCACATTTATTTCATGTCCTGTTTTCGCAAGCGTATCAGCAATTTTTACAGACATGCTTTGTGTGTTACCCATCGTACTGCCATAGATAATACCTATCTTCATCTTTTAGTCCTCCTTGCTCTTTGATTTAATAATCTTAAAAAATATTCTTTCTTCTTACGCCCTTCCTGACCTTTTGTAGTCTGTGAATAATGCTCTTTATCTCTCCCGAACAATCATACACATTAGGGTACTCAATTTTGCTTTCATCCATCAAAGAGTTTGATAGCTCTTTTATCTTTTTTATCTCATCTCTTAATATTCGAGCTGCTATACTCCTGCTCATGTCTTCTCCTTTTCTCTCTATGCAAAGATGATGCTAAGTTCGTATTTGCTCTGGAAATACATCGTCAGTTTATCCAGAAACCGCATAGGATCTTTTACTTTCTCCATTAGTTGTTTGAAAATACTCTCCGCTTGCTCGTGCAGTTTCATTAACTTAAGAGACACAGCAGGATCTCCGAATATTTTCCAGCGAGTCGTTGCAACCAAAGGCTTGCTTCCTTTATAGATAAACCCTTTTATGTCTTTTAGGGGGTATCCGAGAAATACTCCTATTTCGTGTGGAAAATTCTGGCCATTAAACCTCATCTCTAACACGTCCAGATAGTCTTTCGCTGAAGCACATGAAAAATACCCGAATCTTTTAAGAAATTCCGCGTTATCGCGGACACTAAGCACCTCCTGAAGCTTATCGGAATTAAAGAAAAGTATCTGTTTTCCCCGCAAAGTTGTTTTTAATTCCCTGTAGGAAAGTCCCAGATTTTTAATAACATCCGGGTTCTCTTTTTTCCATAAATCCAGGAAGTTAACCCCACAGCACCTCTCAGTATCGCAAAGCCCCATAAGTACAGCCGGTTTAACTCCAACCAATACAGGCGAAGTCTGTACCATTAAATATTTCATAAGGCATATTGCCTTCTGAGAGTGTTTTTTCATTTTTCCTTTTCCCCTCCCGGGATATCAGTAAGTAAATCAGCTAATCCTTCATCCATTATTTTTGAAGCGGCATGTTTTACCATCGCCGCTAAAGACATGAAAGTATCCGTTGTAAAATAAAGAGACACTCCGGAAATACCAACGTTAAGATGAACTACTCCATGCCGGCATTTTTCGACACTGCCAAGCCTGTTATCATGCGCCAAAAGTTCCATAGTCTTTTCCTTCAATCTAATATGTTAGTTGTGCCAAACTTTCTTTTTAAAAAAATCCCCCCTTTCCTGTCCTGCCGCCCCGGAAAAAGGGGGAATCTTCCGGAGCGGCTTACTTTAATATACATATTTACAACTTAAAAGTCTATCTGCCCTCTTAGACCATACACAAAGATCGTGTCCGAGTCTTTACCTGCGGTTGTGCCACCGCCATTTGGTTCCCATATGATCTGCATATCCGGTGTTAAGGTAAGGTGATCATTCACCTTAAAAGCATAATATGCCTCAAGATGCGTTTCGGATTTGTCATACACATTTACGTCTCGATATTCTTTCCCCGGTATCGCCTGACCAATAGCTATCGCCACCACATCATCTTCCCTGTTCCAATATCTGCCGATCATCTGCCCACCGATTGACCAATCATATCCGAGATCGCTTTTTGTTGGATCCGCCCAGCCAAACCGGCCGAACACGCCGTATACATCCGTTATTTTCTGGTCGCAAGTGAATCCAAAACCTACATTTCCCCTTTCGAAATCATCCGTATCTTTTACTTTGGCGTGAGGAGCCCCGTTATACCAGAAAAGTACTCGATAGTTTCCGCCCCACATCTCTTCATCATAATCAAACGCCTTTGCCGGCATAAAGTTTAATTGCGCGGCAAGAAACGGATTATCGAAAAGATTTTCCCAATCACCGGTCTCGTTCATGTAAACAGCTTCAAGATCGATGAAATTTACCTCTTCAGGCACTATATATATCCTTGCCCCAAAAGCGTTATCATCGGGCCAATCTATTACAGCAGAATTCCGGAATATATGCCCCAAGAATTGCGTACACTCATCATTTGCGTACTTGTTAGTGTCAATATACCCAGTAGCGTCTATCTTACCACCTGTAATTGTAAGTTGCCCATCAAAGATATACTGCTCATACCACGCTTCTGTTATATCAACACGCGCGTTTGAATCTCCAGCATCTCTATTAACATTGCTAAAAACAGAAAGTTCACCCTCAATAGTATCACCTTGTCCAGCTTCCATATGGATAAATGCCATTCCATAATCGCCAAACTCTTTCGCAACCTCCAGATCGATCGAATACGAGCCATCAAACCTTGAATCTTCTCCATCCGTTGCCGCCGCGTTATTCGCGTTTGGAGTCCCCTGTCCCACAAAAGTTATGCCGGCACCTATTTCAAGTTCTCCGGGCACACCTTCAAGTAAAGCTAAATCACGCTTCATGCGACCTGAGATATCTTTCTCAGCTAACGTTTTCAATTTAGCGTCAACTTTTTCTTTCCGTTCAGCAATAGTGCTGTTTTGATCGTTAAGCTGCTTTTCCAGCGCCTCAATCCTGCTACCCTGCTTTTTGATCAGCATTCTCATTTGTTTAAGCTCTTTTAAGAGCTCTTCATTTGACGGCATGTCCGCTCCGAACGCGGGGCTATGGGCACAAAAAAGCACAAACATACCTAACGTTATACTTCCGATCATTCTCTTAAACCACATATCTAACTCCTTTCTTTTCTGTTGCCTCCAGTTGCCCGGTCGGATTACAATTTTCCTTAATACAAAAAATTCCCATCAGCTCCACTTGTATGGTTGCTTCTTAGTAAAATCGTTTTTTTTCTTTTTTCTCTATCTGAACGGTTTTTGAATCATGTATAGTTATCACCACCTCTCCATAATTTATTTGCTGAATAGATTTAATGATTTCTTCTAAAACCCGCTGATCTATATCGCTGTAATTCGTCATCTTCTTCATATGCTTTTATCCTCTGCCTGAATTCCTGGGAATAGAAAGGGTAATCTTATTAACCACGGCCGCTGGATTACCCTCCTCGTTCCCAGTTCTTTATTCCGTGTGTTCGGTCTCAATATCGTCATGAATATGATCCAGATCTTTTTTTATGTGCCATATATCTTATTTTAAAAAACCCATAACAATTCACTCCCTTTCATTTTGAATTTGCCCAAAGAACTTCTTCATTTCCTTTGCCTGGACCCAGATAACAGCATCCTGCGACAGTTCCTTACCCTCATATGTCAGATCTCCGCCCGCTCCTAAAGCAGCAAATCCCCACCATCCGGCACAAGGTATGCCGAAAGTGAACTCCCCGTCCTTATTCGCCTTGATGGTCAGCGTCACAAAAGCATCTTGAGGGGCTTCAACTTTTTCCGTCTTTGAGAATTTGTTTCCCACAATATCATGATTTAAGTATTCCACTTCGATCTCACAGTAAGGAACAGGTTTCCCGTTTACCTTGACGATCCCTCTAAACACGTTCCCCGCCCAGAGACCATATGGTTTATCCAAAGGAACGATCTCGACCGGCAGCTCGATCTCAGCGTCCCAGTCAGTCGGGGCTCCGGCAACGTTCAGGATTACTTTGGTTATCTGCTGGATATAAATGTCTTCCGACCCTTCGTAATAAGGCTCGGGGATAACGTAGAAGATATAATCCCCCATTCCCCTTAATTTGTAAGACGCCTCATAAGCTTTGCCTTTGTTGGTAAGGCTCTCAAACATGATCGGTGTTAATTTACTCCGCAGATCTTTCTTTTTCTCCTTATGGACTACCCCGAATTCCAGCGGCATCCCCATATCCATGGTGTGCCCTGCTTCAAACGGGTGCGTAAACACCAGCTTAAGATCCACTTCCTCCCCTTTCTCAAGAGCGCTTTCTTCAGTGTATATAAGCTGAAAATGCGCGAAAGCTGGAACGCTGAATACCAATACCACAACCAACAGTGACAATAAAATCAATCCGGTCTTTCTCATCTCTTCCTCCTTTTTAAAAGTTTGTCATGTCAAACTTTTGAGTCAAAATTTTTTCTACTCGGTAATATCATCTCCATCTATCTCAACCAGATGTCCGGGCCCCGCGTCGTACTGTACTTTATAGGGCATATCCGGCTTGTCAAAAGTAAACTCACTGTCTTCATCCATTTTGCCTTCTACAAGAACCTTTCCGCTTTTCTTATCTACCACTCTCATCGCGATTCCGGTGCCGGAAGATCCATCGGAAAACCCGCCTTCACAGGTCACGGTCCCGTCCTCATTATCCCAGCATGAACAAAGGGGGGTATGTCCGAAAACCCACGGTGCCTGCAGCATCAGAAAACACCCCAGTACCACACACGCTGTTAAAACAATAACAATTCTTCTCATACATCTCACCTCCCTTCTCTAATATCCGAATCCTGATTTTCCCTTAACAAAAGCCATTGCCGTGGTAACAACCAGCGCTAAGACATAAAAACCAGCCATGGCCTGTAAACCGCTCAGGCCTAACATTCCTCCTCCGGTAAAGATAAGCATGGAAATACCCAGCCCCAGTATAATGGGGTATATAGCGGCAAAAAACGCCCATTTTGTGCTTCCGGTCTCTACCTTTATCATTAAAAGAGTGGGAATACATGGAGGATACATGGCCATAAAAAGCATTAAAGCCAGCGCATGCAAAGGCGTCCAGCCCGTTTCCTTTCCTTTCATCCTGTCCTCCAGTCTTATATCTCCGTCACCCGGTTCTGCCTGATAAATGCTCCCCAGAGTTGCTACACTGTTTTCCTTGGCGGCAAAAGAGCTTAAAAGGGCGATGTTAACGCGCCAATTGAATCCCGAAAATCTTGTAACCGGTTCAAACCAGCGGCCCGCTTTACCTAAATAACTCGATGTTAATATCTCTTCTCTCCTTTCCCTTCTAAGCCTTTTTCTTACCTTGTCCAGCTTTTTGTAGGCTTTTGATACTTCTGCCGCGTTTTTGTCCTTCATTTTTTTATCATTTACTTTATATTTGCCTTTTTTTGTTATTTTAAAAAAATCAGGATTTTTAAAGCAAAATCTTTTATCAAGAACTTCTTTGACTTCCTTTGTCTTAGCACCCATCTTAACTTTCTTATAGTCACCTTGATATGTCACAAACCTCATCAATCCGTCTCCCGCAAGAAGCCCGGCATAAATACCGTTATCCTTTACCTCTTCCTGAAAAACCTGTATCGCTTGATCCGCCTTGATCCTATAATGATCAGCTCTTTCCCCATTTAAGCCGGGGTAATTTATCAGCATATAAACAAGTGCGGCAACAATAGCGACAACGGTTATGATCTTTTTAATAAACAACCATACTCGTTCAATACAACGTCCCATTACTCCTCTGACTGTGGGCAAGTGATACGCGGGCATTTCTAAAATAAAAGGTGCGGGCGGTTTTTTTCTCAACACAGTAAGATTTAAAACTTTGGCCACTGCCAAAGCGATAATAATGGTGATCGTGCTTATGAAAAACATCATGAGCCCTTTGTAAGCGCCAAAAAACATCCCGATAAGAAGCAGGTATAAAGGAATTTTCGCCAGACAATTCATAAGAGGCATGATCAGGATAGTAGCCAACCTCGATTTTTCATCTTTTATAGCCCGGCAGGCCATAACTCCCGGGATCGCGCATCCACCAACACAAACGCCCCCCAATATCATCGGCAAGACAGAATGTCCGTGAAGGCCGAAATATCCAAATATCCTGTCCAGGATAAAAGCCATTCTGGCCATATAACCTGTATCCTCCAGTATCGCTATAAGCGCGAATAAAATTACAAAAATAGGCACATAATTCAGCACCGCTATAATCCCGTCCACAACTCCCAAAGGCATAGCGCGCCATAAAGGATCACTGATAAAACCTTCCGAAGGAAGAAACGAAACAATAAAATCCCTGGCTGAGGCGAGAAACGGCCATGTTACCTCGGTCAGTTTATATCCATAAACTATGGCCAGCTCGTACAGCGCGAATAACGTCATCGCTAAAATAACAGGGCCGGAAATTCTGCCGCAGACAACCTTATCAATCCTGTCAGTAAAGGTTTTGGGCCTTACCTTTACCTTTCTGACGCAATGTCCAAGGATTTTTTCGGCAGTATTATATCTGCTTTGCGCAATTACTTTTTCCGGTCTTTTTTGGTTTTCTAAAAAGAATTTTTCTCTTTTGTGCTCTATTTTCTCCAGAATATCCGCGTTTTCCGGGTAATGCTGCCGCACAAGCCTCCTGACTTCCGAATCGCCTTCCATCAGTTTTACGGCAAGCCATCGGGCGGAATAATGTTCCATCAGATGCATATATCCCGACAGCTCTTCCTCCAGGGAAGTCAGGACAGGCTCAAGGGTTTCTCCATAGTCAAGACGAAAAGGAGCAAAATCCTTCCTACTATATGTAGAATGCACGGCCTGTCTGAGTTCTTTCTTTCCCAGGCCTTTGTTTCCGATGGTCCGGACTACAGGCACACCAAGCC